>JASHXW010000383.1 GCA_030043395.1 Streptosporangiaceae bacterium | reverse complement strand
AGTGGCGAGAGTCTGCGTGTTCCGCATCCAGATCCGGACCGGCGTCACCGGCTCGCTGGCCCCGACGAGTCCTTGCTCGATCGCGAAGGGACCGACGGCAGCCAGCATGTTGCCGCAGTTCTGGTTGTCCGATACCTCAGGCCGGTCGGGCCACACCTGCAGGAAGAGGTACTCCACGTCCGCGTCCTCGCGCGGTGACCGGCTGACGACCGCGACCTTGGACGTCAGCGGATGGGCGCCGCCCATGCCGTCGATCTCCCGCACGTCCGGGGAGCCCATCGCGGCGAGCAGCACCGCGTCGCGGGTCGCGTGATCCGCGGGCAGGTCCTCGTCGAGGAACACCAGGCCCTTGGATGTTCCGCCGCGCATGGCCGAGCACGGGATCGCGGTCTGCGTCGCAGGAACCTCACGTCTCGGCAAGGTACCTCCCGGGAGAGTGGTCTTCATGATCCCGGCGAGCTCGTATCGCCTGGCGGGACAAACTCACCGTGATCATGGCACCGAGTCGTCCCATCACGGCGAGTCCGCGTAGTCGACGTACGTCAGCCCCTTCTCGGCGAGCCGTTCGCGCATCCCGTAGATGTCCAGGCCGAGCTCCCCGTCGGCCAGGCGCTTGCGCTTCGACGCTTCGTTCGCCTCGCGGGCCAGGGCTGCCTCCAGCACCGTGCCAGCCTGCTCGCGCCGGACGACCACGACTCCGTCGTCGTCCGCTACGACCACGTCCCCGGGCCGGACACGAACGCCGCCGCAGATGATCGGCGTCTGGACGTTCCCCGGCGTCTCCTTCACGGTGCCTTGCGCGGAGATCGCCTTGGACCAGACCGGGAAGCCCATCTCGGTCAGCGATCCGACGTCGCGGACTCCGGCGTCGATGACCACTCCCCGGACACCGTGCGCCCGCAGGCTCTCGGCCAGCAGGTCGCCGACGTACCCGTCAGTGCACGGGCTCGTCGGGGTGACGACGAGGATGTCGCCTGGCCGGGCTTGCTCGACAGCCACGTGGATCGACCAGTTGTCGCCTGGCGCGACCTCGCAGGTCAGTGCGCTCCCGGCGACGCGGGCGGGCCGGAAGATCGGGCGAATGTCGCTGCGCAGCAGCCCGGTGCGGCCCTGAGCCTCGTGCACTGTCGCCACTCCCGCGTGCGCCAGCCCGTCGACTACCTCCAGATCCGTTCGGGGGGTGTTACGGACGACGGTCGCCATGCGTACTCCTGTGCGGCTGGTGGGTACTCTCTCAAAGTCTAGTAGTCGGGACTTGCCGCGCTAGTGGCGTGTCTGGCTCGGCTCCGGCGATTCCGGCACGCAAGTCTGCTCCGAGCGTGCCTGCCGCGTCGTCCCGTCGCCATTGACCTTGGCAATCATCGCTGCCTATATTTGCTGCTCTTCGCGCGGCCAAACATGTGCTGCGTACCGCGCGAGACCTTCATGGTGGGGCGTGTGACATGGCAAGGCGAGACCTCGCCGGTTTTGGCATCGCCATTACCGGAGGCATCGGCGACATCGGCATGGCCATGGCGATCGAACTCGCCGGGAGCGGCGCGCACGTGAGCCTGATCGATCGCGTCCCAGCCGAGGCGGCCGCGCCGCGGCTGGCGGAGGTCGCCGCCGCGGGATCCTGCTCGTACCACCAGGCGGACGTGACCGACAGCGCGGCGATCGGCGCCGTGCTGGCCGCCATCGACCCGCTCGATGTCGTGATCGGGAATGCCGGGATCGTGCTGCCCGCGCCGTTCCTTGAGATGACGGCGGCGCAATGGCAGCAGCAGCTTGACGTCAACCTGACGGGCTGCTTCAACGTGGGCCAGGCCGCTGCGCGCCTCATGGTGGCGCGAGAACGTCCCGGCAAGGTCATCTTCACCGGCTCATGGGTAGGCGACATCCCGTGGCCAGATATCTCGGCCTACAGCGTCACGAAAGCAGGAATCCGGATGCTCGCCAGGTCGATGGCTCGTGAGCTGGCGCAGCATGGCATCCGAGTCAACGTGATCGCGCCGGGAATCGTGTTCGCCGGAATGGCGCGCCAGCAATATGAGACCGATGCCGACTACGCCAGGCGCGCGTCGACCGCCATCCCTCTGGGGGAGTTCGGCACCGCGGAGCAGATCGGGAAAGCGGCGGCGTTCTTGTGCTCGCCGGACTCGGACTACATGACCGGCTCGGTGCTGCTGATCGACGGCGGCGCCTCGCTCTTCAAGCTCGCCGACTGACCTGACGAGGACTCCGCAAGCGGTGGTGCCGACGTCGGCGGCTCCCTGGCTACTGCCGCCGCTGCGGCTAGGCTCGGGGGGCGTCCGTCAAGCTGTAGTAGTCCTGGTAGACCCTGGTCGCCTGGGCACGCGCGACCTCCCAGTCCAGGCCAGGCGACAAGAACCGGGCTGGGCTCATTGACCGGACATAGGGCGACGGGTCGGGCTGCAGGCTCTCCAGCAGGTGCATGGCAAGGCCTGCCGACCCGGACACGCCGTGGGCATTGCAGGCCGCGGCCATCACCAGGCCCCGGATGCCCGGCAGCGGGCCGACGATGAATCGTCCGTCCGGGCTGAACGCCGGGAATCCGCGGAACACCTCCCGCACGCCGGCCCGGTGCACCGCGGGAACGAGCTCGGCGAAGTCCCGCGCGAAGGCGGCAAGCACGTCCCAGTCGGGTGGCACGCTCATCGGCTGGCCAATGCCCACCTGCCGCGGATCGAGGCTCACCGCGCTTGGCTCCCAGCCGCCGCACAAGATGGCCGGTCCCTCGGCCCGGGCGTACAGCCGGATGTCAGGGATGCGCAGTACGGGCAGGCTGGCGTGCCAGCCGTCCACCGGCATGGTGACGAAGTACTCATGGCGCACCGGGACGATCGGAAGCCCGATACCCGCCAGCCTGGCGACCGCCGCGGACCACGGTCCCGCGGCGATGATCACCATGCCGGTCGTGGCGTCGCCCTGGTCGGTGCGGATCCCGGTGACTTGCGAGCCAGCCCGGTCGGCGGCACCACCACCCGCGGGTGCCAGGCGCAGCCCGGTCACCGTGGTGCCAACGGCGAAGCTGACGCCGAGGTCCCGCGCCGCGCTGGCGTAGGCGGTGACGAGGCTGTACGGCTGCAGGTAGCCATCTGTGGGGCACCACAGCGCCGACGTAGCCGCCGACGTGTCGGCCATCGGGCACAACCGCGCCAGCTGAGCCGGGTTGAGTATCTCCACCTCCAGGCCACACGACGCCGCGACATCGGCAAGCACCCGGAACTCCGCCGCTCGCTCCGGGGTAAGCGCGATCCGGACGCTGCCCGTTTGCCGCCAGTCAGCGGGGTAGCCCGTCTGGTCCGCAAGCCCGGAGTAGACGCTCACCGAGGCCATCGCCAGCCGGCATCGCTCGGCCGTCGAGCGCACCTGGCCGACCAGTCCCGCTGCCTGCCCCGATGTGGCACCGCAGAGCTCGGCACGCTCGATGACCTGAACGTCGCGGTAGCCAGCGTTCGCGAGCGTGTACGCGATGGCGCAGCCGATGGCTCCGCCGCCGACGATGGTGACTTCGGCGTCCCGGATCCTGGTCACAGGAGCCCTTGCCGAGCGCCATTCGCCGGCAGCGCCCCGCGGCGCCTCTTCGGCTGGCGTTCTCGAGCTCAGGGCGCTGCGGCTTCGAAGGCGCGGCCGGCCGCGGTGGCTACCGCGCCAGGCCGGAAGAGGCCAGCGGAGCCGTCGCCAGTTGTGGCCGGCAG
>JASHXW010000382.1 GCA_030043395.1 Streptosporangiaceae bacterium | reverse complement strand
GTCGCGCACCGGGTTGCGGATGGTGATGCCAGCCTCGTCCGCGACGATCTTCGGGCGCAGCGCGCATGCGTACGCGATGCCGGTGCACGTGGCAAGGATCGCGGCGATCACGATGGAGCTGCGGTGATGCCACTGGACGGCCAGGTCGGCCACATTGCCGGCGGCGAACGCCAGCCATACCCACCAGATGACGACCGGCATGCGCATCCGGTACGTCTCGCGGGCATGCTGGAGGCTGACCGACACTGAAAAATCCTACCGTCAGCAGCGGACGGCGGCACCGGCCGCGGCCTGGCCAATCCCGCGCATATTCCGCCGCGAACCGCGAGCCGCCGCGAGCTGCTGCTAGCCGGCGCGGCCGGGAGCCGCCGGGAGCCGCCGGGAGCCGCCGGGAGCCGCCGGGAGCCGCCGGGAGCCCTGCTTCAGGCGTTCTCCCTGACGAACGCCCGCCCGGCGAGCCACAGGCAGAGCATCGCCAGCCCGATCGCGACAGCGATTCCCTCCACCACGACGGCATTGAAGTAGTGCCCGGCGAAGGCGTCGCGCATAGCGTTGATGATGTAGCCGAACGGCGTCACCTTCGCCGCGTCCCGCAGCCAGTGCGGACCGAGCGTCATCGGCAGCATGATCCCCGACAGCAGCATCAGCGGCACCATGACCATGTTCAGCAGCGGCGCGAGCGCGTCCTCGCTCTTCAGCAGCAGGCCCACCGCGTAGGACGTCGCGGACAAGCTCACGGCGACCACTGCCACGAACAGCAGGCCGATGAGCACGCCGGCGACAGGCGCGCGCATCCCGAACGCCAGGCCAGCCAGCACGAGCACGATGGCCTGGACTGTCAGGGTCACCACGTCCCTGAGCACCCGCCCGGCTAGCAGGGCCATCCGGCTGATCGGCGTGACCCTGAACCGCTCGATGACTCCCGCCCGCCAGTCGGAAATGATCGTGAAGCCGACGAAGGCCGCGCCGAACAGGCCGAGCTGGATCAGCAGGCCAGGTACGAAGAAGCTGTACGGGTCGCTTCGCGACACGCCGAGCAGCCCGTTCTTGGCCACCGCCGCCAGTAGCGGCCCGAAGAACGCCAGGTAAAGGATCGGCTGGATCAGGCCGATGATGACCCAGGCCGGATTGCGCAGGGACAGCCGCATCTGCCGCCGGAAGATCAGCAGCGTGTCGCCGAAGAAGCTCGTCGCCAGGATCCTGGACTGCCCGGCGGCCGATGCGGGCGGCGCGGGTGTCGTCACCGTCGTCGCGGTCACTTGCTGTCCTCCTCGTCGGCAGTGCTGCCAGGATCACTCTTGTCGCCGTTGGCCTGGACCGAGTCATCGCGCAGGGACCGGCCCGTCAGGGTCAGGAACACGTCGTCCAAGGTGGGCCTGGCCAGCTGAATCGACGCCATCTTGATGCCCTCGCCGTCCAGCGCGCGCAGCATGCCCGGTAGCGCCTCCTCGCCCTGCTCGACAGTCATCCGGACGGCGCGCCCGTCGATGGCGATCTCGCGGACGCCGGGCTGCCTGGCAAGGATCGACTCCGCGCGTTCAGGGCTCCCGCTGACGGTCAGGGTGACGACGTCGCCGGAGATCCGGCGCTTGAGCTCCTCGGGCACGCCCTCGGCGATGATCTTGCCGTGGTCGATCACCAGCACCCGGTCGCAGAGGACGTCGGCTTCCTCCAGGTAGTGCGTCGTGAGGAAGACGGTGGTGCCGAGCCGCTCGCGCAGCGCGCGGATGTGATCCCACAGGTTGCTGCGGCTCTGCGGGTCCAAGCCGGTAGTGGGCTCGTCCAGGAAGACCACGACGGGGGAGTGGATCAACCCCAGGGCGATCTCCAGGCGGCGTCGCTGACCACCTGAGAGCGTCTTGACCAGCCGGTCCTCCAGCCCGGTCAGGTCAAGCTGCTCGGTCAGCAGCTTCGCGCGCTCGGCCACCTGAGCGCCGGAGAGTCCGTACACCCGGCCCTGAATCGCCATCTCCTCGCTGACCAGGCAACTCGGGTCGGTGCCTCCGGCAGTCTGGCCGATCGCCTGCGGCACGTAGCCGATCCGCCTGCGCACCCCCAGGGGGTCCCGCAACAGGTCGCATCCGGCCACGATGGCCGTTCCCGCAGTCGGGCGCAGCAGGGTGGTCAGCATCCGCAGCGTGGTTGTCTTGCCCGCGCCGTTCGGGCCAAGGAATCCGACGATCTCGCCCTGCTTCACGGTCAGGTCCACGCCGCGGACGGCCTCGACCGTCCGCCTGCGGCTCTTGAACGTGCGCGCAAGGTCGTGCGCCTCGATGATCACCGTCAACGTCCTCCGTCAGGCCGCATGCCCGCAGCGTGCATTCGCCGCAGCCACACCTTACGTAATATCGCGATAAGACTTCAAGCTAGAGCTCGTAGTCTTTCTCCCGGGCCAGTTCTGTCGCCGACGCTTCATGCCCGGCTTCGTGCGCCGTCCCTGGCCCGGCGTGCCCTGCTGGCCCGCCGGACTCGGCCAACCCGGCCGGCCCGCCAGGCTGGCCTTCCTGCGCCGCCACGGGCAGCGGCGGGGGAGTACCGCCGAACGCCGGGCAGATCGGCTGGTAGGCGCACCAGGTGCAGAGCTTGCTCTGCCGGTGCCGCCAGTCACCGGTCCTCATGGCGCGCTCGATCGCGTGCCAGAGCGCCTCGATCTTGCGCTCGGTCGCCCTCAGGTCGGCCTCGTCAGGCGGATAGCTGACGACCTCGCCGTTACCCAGGTACAGCAGCCGCAGCATCCTGGGCACGATCCCCCGCGCGCGCCAGAGCACCAGGGCGTAAAACCGCATCTGGAACAGCGCGCGCGCCTCGAAGTCCTGCCTGGGCGCGGTACCAGTCTTGTAGTCCACGATCCTGATGTCGCCGGCAGCGGAGATGTCGAGCCTGTCGATGTAGCCGCGCAGCCGCAGTCCCGACTCCAGGACCGTCTCCACGGCCAGCTCGCGGTGGGCCGGCTCGAGCTTGCCCGGATCCTCCAGCGTGAAGTAACGGTCAAGCATCGCTCGTACTTGCGTCATCCAGGTGGCCCGCTCTTCCACGTCGCCGAACAGCGCCTCGAGCTCGGGCTCCTGCTCGACCAGCCGGCCCCACTCGGGCTCGATCAGGGCCGCCGCTGCCTGCGGACTGCGGCCAGCGGCCGGCTCGTCGAACAGCCGCTCGAGTACCGCGTGCACCAGCGTCCCGCGAGCCATCGCCGCGCTTGGCGGCTCAGGGAGCCGGTCGATGACGCGGAACCGGTAGAGCAGCGGGCAGGTCATGAAGTCCGAGGCCCGGGATGGCGACAGCGACCGCCCGTGCCCGGACACCGCGACGGCCCCAGCCACCGGCACGACCGGCTCGGCCTCCGGCGCGACGGGCCCAGCCACCGGCACGACCGGCCCAGCCACCGGCACGACCGGCTCAGCCTCTGGCGCGGCGGCCTGCGCGCGGATGGCGCCGGCCTGGATCAGGTCCACACCTGGCAGCGTAGGGGACGGCGCCGACAGCCTGCCGGCAATTGCGAAGCGAGCAACTGCGGTCCGGACCACGTAGCATCGTGATGTGGCAACTAGCACGCCGGAGCGCGACACGCAGGACGCGCCGGGCCAGCCGCCCGGTCAGCCGCCCCGGCGCGACCTCCGGCTGGGTTTCGTCATCGGGCGCCCGCTCGGCATTCCCGTCTACATTTCGCCGTACTGGCTAGTTTTCGCCGCGCTCATGGTCGTGATGTACGCCACCAGCGCCGAGGCGAACCTGTCGAGCACGCGAGACCGGTACATCGTCGCCACCGCTTTCGTGGTCCTGCTCTACGCGTCGGTGCTCGTGCACGAACTAGCGCACTGCGCGGTCGCGCGGGGCTTCGGCATGTCCGTCCGCCGTGTGCTGCTCTATCCGCTCGGCGGGTTCTCCGAGATCGAACAGGATCCGGCCACGCCTACCCGCGAGGCGCTGATCTCCGGTGCCGGGCCGGTCGTCTCGCTGGCGCTGGCCGGGATCGGGTACCTCCTTGCCAAGGCCGTCTCCAGCGGGCTCGGGCACCAGCTGATCTGGCAGTTGTTCGTGGCGAACCTGATCGTCGGGATCTTCAACCTGCTGCCCGGG
>JASHXW010000035.1 GCA_030043395.1 Streptosporangiaceae bacterium | reverse complement strand
CCTCCACCATCGGGTGCGCCAGTGCCGCGGCGACGTCGACCGAGACGATCCTGGCGTGCGCGAGCGGGCTGCGCAGAACGGCGCCGTAGAGCATGCCGGGCAGCGCGATGTCGTCGACGAAGGTCCCCTGTCCCCGCACGAAGCGCGGGTCCTCTTTGCGGGCGAGTCGCCTGGAGGAGTCGTTAGGCATCCAT
This sequence comes from Streptosporangiaceae bacterium, assembly GCA_030043395.1. The sequence continues at coordinate 3,836 of JASHXW010000035.1, read as the reverse complement.
GTCACCTTCGCGCCCGAGCTCGTGCTCAGCCGTCCAGCGGATCGACCTGACGATGTTCTCGTAGCCGGTGCAGCGGCAGATCTGGCCGGAGATGGCCTCGCGGATTTCCGCATCGCTGGGGTCGGGATTGCGGTCCAGCAGCCACCGGCCGGTCAGCATCATGCCCGGCGTGCAGAACCCGCACTGCAAGCCGTGGCAGCGGGAGAAGCCCTGCTGGATAGGGTCAAGCTCGCCGCCTCGCGCCAGGCCCTCGACGGTCGTGATGCGGCGCCCGTCGGCCATCGCCGCCAGCACGGTGCACGACTTGACCGGGGTCTGGTCAAGCCAGACGACGCAAGCGCCGCAGTTGGAGGTGTCGCAGCCCCAGTGCGTTCCGGTCAGGCGCAGGTCGTCGCGGATGAAGTGGACGAGCAGCAGCCTGGCCTCCACTTCGCGGGAGTACTCGGTCCCGTTGACAGTGACAGAAATCCGCACGTCAGGTTCCCGGCGACCCTGGATGACGGGCCCTGGCAAGGGCTGTCACCAGCGCTCTGGTGGTGAGCTCGCCAGCCAGGTGGCGCTTGTAGTCGGCCGGTCCGCGCTGGTCGGCGACCGGGTTGCAGTGCTCAGCGGCGATCTGGCCAGCCCGGGCCAGGCTCTCGGCGGTCGCGGCGACGCCGGCCAGGAAGTCCTCGGCCTGCGGCGCGCAGAAGTGGTCAGCGCCCACGGCCGTGAGGCCGATGCCCGCCTCGGCAATGGTCTCGCCGTCCTCGGCCAGGCGCAGCGCCGCCCCCGCGGCACCGACCGGCCAGTCCCCGGCCCGGCGGCCCACCTTCCGGTAGGCGCTGCCCTCCCATCGTCCGACATCGATCCTGATCTCGGACAGCAGCTCGCCGGCACTGACCACGGTTTCGTACGGCCCGGTGTGGAAGTCCCTGGCTGAGATGGTCCGGGTTCCGTCCGGGCCAGTGATCACCATGGTGGCCTTCAGCGCGGCGAAAGCCGCCGACAGGTCCTCGGACGGGTCGGCCTGGCAGAGCGAGCCGCCGACGGTGCCCCACTGGCGCACGATCGGGTCGGCGATGACCCGCTCCGCATCGTGCAGGATCGCGGCTTGCTGGCCGGCCAGGGCGGAGTCGAGCAGTTGCGCGTGCCTGGTCAGCGCGCCGATCCGCAGGTCGCCGTCAGTCAGCGTCAAGTACGACAACTCGGTCAGCCCGTTGATGTCCACCAGCGTCTCCGGCTGGGCGAGCCTGAGCTTCATCATCGGGATCAGGCTGTGCCCGCCAGCCAGGATCCTGGCCTCAGGGCCGAACCTGGCGAGCAGCCTCAGCGCGTGCTCGACGCTGGTGGCCTTCTCGTACTCGACGTGCGCCGGAACCTGCATGCGCTCCCTTTCCGCCGGCGCCATGCCAGTTCCGCCAGCGCCTTGCCACGCCTGTGCAGTGTACGAGCCGACCTGGCGATGACGCTGTATGGCCGGCAACGCCGGGAAACTGAGCGGCCACAACGTGTGAGCCGCATGGTGCCAGCGTGAGGAATAATGTTCAGCAGACATGACTCTCACGCAGCTCAATGCTTTTGTCCTGGTTGCCAGGCTCGGTTCGGTGACGGCGGCGGCCAGCGCGCTGGGAGTCAGCGAGCCCGCGGTATCGCAGGCGCTGGCGGCTCTGCGCGCGCACCTCGGCGACCAGTTGCTCAGCCGCGGGCCGTCCGGCATGACGCTGACTCCCGGCGGATCGCGGCTGCTCGCGACCGCCACGCAGATCGTGGTGCTGGGAGCAGAGGCGCACGCGGCCGTCCGGGCCGCGCAGGGAGCACCTGAGCAGCTCCGGGTGGTAGCCACCTCGACCATCGCGGAGTTCGTGACCACGCCGCTGATCGAGGCGTTCGCCAAGCGCTACGCGGGCGGCGTGGAGGTATCTTCCGGCGTCGCGGCAAGCGGGGAAATGCCAGTGCTCGTCGCCAACCGGCTGGCCGATGTGGCTCTCGGCCCGGCTGCCGTGGCCGACCCGACGCTGCCCGTGGTGAGCGAGCCCCTGTTCAAGTACCGCCTCGTCGTGGTCGCCGGAGCCCAGGGCAGGCCGCGCGGCAATCCGCGCCAGTGGCGCTGGCTGGTAGACCCGTCGGCCACTGATCCGGGCAGCGACGTGGGGCAGTTCCTCGCCGCGCAGGCGATACCCGAGGACCGGATCGGAGTGTGCCCGAGCCAGACGGCGGCCTGGGCGGCGGCGGCCGACAGCGGCGGAGTCTCACTTGCCGTCGAGCACCTGGTCGCGCAGCAGCTCAGGCGCGGCGACTTGTCCCTCGTCGACATCACGGGCTCTCCGGCCGACGGGTGCTGGCACGCGACCATGCTCGACCGCCAGCTGCGCAGTCCGGTGGCAAGCTCGCTACGCAGGTTCCTAAGCACGCCGGAGGCCATGCAGCTGATGCGGGCGCCGGCCGCCGGGGTGCCGCCGTCCAGGTTCCGGCCACCCGTCTACGTCACGATCTGGAGCTGATGGGGCTAGCCCGCCTTGTCGCGCGCCTTGTCGCGCGCCTGGCCAGCGCTGCCACGGATTGAAGGTGCGCATCGCGTCGTGCGCTGGCAAGTTAAGCAAGCGGTTATTCGTATGTTGCGGGGCATTCTGCTGTGGGTGAATCATGGGATGGTGCTGCAGGTTTCAGTGCGGCGCAGCTGACGGTGCCTGGCGGACCGTCCCGAGTCCCGGGAGCGCCCTTTGCGGATTGAGTCCAGTGGGCATAGCAGCGGCAACCCCCGCTTGTACGAGCTGATCGAGCACGCGCCGAAGACAGGCAAGAGCCCGACGGTGTGGGCCTGGCCAGAGCTGATCGACTATCTCAAGATCGCCGGCCAGCCAGTGCCAGGGCCGTGGCCGCCGCATCAGGAGCCGCGGCCTGACCCGGAGATGGACACGCTGCCCACCGCCGTGGCCGACACCGCCGTGGCCGACACCGCCGAGGCCCACACCGCCGAGGCGGACAAGGACGCTGAGAAGGCCTGACCTGGGTCGGGCGGTCCGGTGGTGCTGAGCGGCTCACGGCGGGGGCTGTGCTGATCAGCCCGTGCGGAGGGACGTGGAGGTAGCCGGCCTTGCCGATCCGGGCGGCTTTCACATCCAGGAAGGACACTGGAGGAACGCATGTATCCGTCTCGGTTCCGCTACGAGGCACCGCGCTCGCTTGAAGAGGCGATCTCCCTGCTGCACAGCGGCGGGGACGAAGCGAAGGTCCTGGCCGGCGGCCAGAGCCTCGTTCCGCTGATGAAGCTGCGCTTCGCCTCTCCCGAGCTGATCGTCGACATCAACAACGTCGAGGGGCTGAGCTACCACCACCAGGACCCGGACGGCACGATCCGGATCGGGGCGCTGTGCCGGCACGCGGACCTGGAGCGCTCAGCCCTGCTCAAGGACAAGCAGCCGGTGATGGCTGCCGCCGCGCCGCTGATCGCCGACCCCATCGTCCGCAACCGCGGAACGCTGGTCGGCTCCCTGTGCCACGCCGACCCGCAGGGTGACTGGGCTTCGGTCATGACGGCGCTCGGCGGGCACGTGATCGCGCGCGGGCCGTCCGGCCGGCGGACGATCCCGGTGGCCGAGTTCGTGACCGGCCCGTTCGAGAACGCCCTTGAGGCAGACGAGATAGCGGTCGAGGCCGTAGTCCCGGCCCCGAAGGGCGCGCTGAGCGGCGGCTACCTCAAGCTTGAACGCCGCGTCGGTGACTTCGCGACAGTCGGCGTCGCCGTCGCCGTGGAGACCTCGGGCGGGGTGGTCAGCAAGGCCGGAATCGCCCTGACCGGCGTGGGCGGTTCGACGATCAACGCCGTCGATGCCGCGCAGGCCCTGATGGGGCAG
>JASHXW010000381.1 GCA_030043395.1 Streptosporangiaceae bacterium | reverse complement strand
CGCTGACCCCGCTGATGGCGGCCGCGCGCAGCGCAGCCATGCCAGGCTGCCGCACCAGCCAGTCGATCAGCACCGCGGCGGCGAGGACGACCGCCATGACCGCCGCCTCCTGGTCGACCAGGATCGAGCCGCCGACGGCTAGTCCCAGCAGGATCGCACGGCCCGTGGATGGATTGCGGCGCAGCCTGACCGCCGCTTCCAGGGTCAACGGCAGGAAGGCAGCTCCGAACGCGGTATGCAGGTGCTCCCAGACCTGCGAGTCGATCATGGACGACAGCCCGAAGAAGGCCCCGGCTGCTATCGCGCCGAGTCGGCCAGGCACCCAGAGCCGCGCCGCGCGGTACATCGCGTAGGCGGCCAGGCCCGGCGCCACGATGCCGAGCACGTTGTACGACGCCGACGGCCCGAACAGGAGCGTGACGGGGGCCATGATCACGCCGAGGAGCGGCATCAGCGTGTCGAAGCCGAGTTGCGTGCCGACCGGCGCCGCGAGGTGCGTGGTAAAAAACGGATTCCCCAAGTGGGTCACCTGCTGCGCGACCCACCACAGGCTCCAGATGTCAAGCGGCGCCTGCCGCGCGTCCATCGGCATGCTGCCAGTGATGAAGGTCGCGCGCGGCCAGCACGCCGCAACCCCGGCGGCGAGGAATCCCACCAGGACGAGGCTCTCCTGCACCCACGAGCGGCTGAGCAGCCGATCCGGCCTCTTGGCGGTGTGACGGCCTGGCTGCCCGGAGGGCTGCGTGCTCGGCGGGCTGACCGGGGCTGAGGTGCTTGAGTGGTCGGCTGCAGGAACGGCCAGGCCGCTGGTGTCCTGCTGGCTCACGTGGCCTCCGTCGTGCCGCTGCGGATTGCACTGGGGACATGCGCCAGCAGGCTGCCGCGATGGCGGCCAGTACCTGTGGATTATCGCCTGAAGGCCTGGTCGCCAGCGGCCGGGCCTTCGACTTCACCGGATCACGTTCCCGCGAACCCGAAGTGTATTAGACATTCCGGCACATGGGCGACCGATCCACCACACCCTGCAGGGAGGCCCTACGGGGAGCCGGCGGGCGCTGACCGCGCCTGCCAGACCCACATGTGGTACGACCAGAACCTGAACAGCGTCGCCAGGCCGATTCCGATGACGAGGGCGACGTTATAAGCCAGCGCGCCTTGCATGCCGAGGGCGTAGGTAGTGAACCCGATGCTGGCCAGTTGTATCAGCAGCGCGATGAGGTTGAAGATCACGAACAGCACGCCCTCGCGCCCTACGCCGCTGCGCGGGCGGTGCCGGAAGGACCAGTATCTGTTGCCGGTGAACGCGACGGCCATCCCGGCGGCGGTAGCCAGCGTCGGCGCGGTCAGCGGACCGAGCCCGGCCTTGAAGTGCAGCAGGTTGCTGCCGACATCGGTGATCAGGAAGGCCACGCCGCCCACCACGCAGAAAGCGGCGAACTCGTGCGTCAGCTGCGCGCGGAGCAGGCCGGCGAGCCGGCTGGCGCCTGTCATGGTCGTGCTGTACCTCCGCCGTGCCCGGGCTGGCTGCCGCCATCGTGCCTGGCGGGCGTAGTCGCCCGGGCCATTCTGGCTGCGGAGGCGGACGGGAATCGAACCCGCCGACGACGCAGAGCGCCGTCCGCCGGCTTTGAAGGCCGGGGGGCCCACCAGGTGCCCAGACGCCTCCGGGAGCAGACCTTACCTGGTCCCGCGCCGAGCGGGCCGTTGCGGGACCGGGTAATCAGTCTGACTCGGCGTACAGCGAGTCGATGACGTCCGCGTACTTGTCGTGAATGATGCGGCGGCGCAGCTTCAGCGTCGGAGTAAGCTCCTCGCTTTCCGCCGTCCATTCCACCGGCAGCAGCCGCCACCGCTTTACCTGCTGCACCCGGGCGAGATGCTCGTTCGCGGCCTGCACCCCTTGCCCGACGGCCTCAAGAACGACCGGGTTCTCGGCCAGCTCGGCCAGCGACGACGCCTCGATCCCGCGCGCCTTCGCCCATGCTGGCGCGACGTCACCGTCGAGGGTGAGCAGCGCCACCACGTACTTGCGGCGGTCACCAAACGCCAGCGCCTGGCCGACGAGCGGGTAGGCGACCAGCGTGTTCTCGACGGCAGCGGGTGAGATGTTCTCCCCGCCGGAGGTGATGATCAGCTCCTTCTTGCGGTCCACGACCGACACGAAGCCGTCCTCGTCGACCGAGCCGATGTCCCCGGTGTGCAGCCAGCCATCGCCGTCAAGCAGCGCCGCCGTCTGGTCGGGCAGGTTAAGGTAGCCGGGCGTGTTCAGCGGACCGCGGGCGAGTATCTCCCCGTCCGCGGCGATCCTGACCTCGATCCCCGGCACCGGGCGGGCGACCGTGCCGAGCCGGAAGGCGGTTGGCGTGTTGGTCGTGAACGCCCCGGTCGTCTCCGTCATTCCGTAGACATCGAGCATCTTCAGGCCAAGGCCAGCGAAGAAGGCGCCTACCTCGGGCGGCAGCGGAGCGGCGAAGCTCATCGTGACCTGCACTTCGGACAATCCGAGCAGGCTCTTGATCAGGCCGAGCACGCTCTCCTCCGCCTGCGCGTATTCAGCCGCGAGGCTCTCGGGCGTGGTGTTGCCGTACTCGCAGCTGCGCACGTACCGCCGGCCGGTGTCCATCGCGGCGGCGACCGCCGCTCGCCTGGCCTCGTCCTGCTCGGCGGCCAGCAGTGCCTGGATGCCTGCCTGAATCCTCTCCCAGACTCGCGGAACCCCGTAGAAAACCGTCGGCTTGGCCTCGCCGACCGTCCTGACCAGATCGGTCGAGGCATTGTGGCAGAAGTAACTGTGCCCGGCTCCGTACATAACCAGGTAGATCGACAGCATCCGCTCCGCGATGTGCGCGAGCGGCAGGTATGACACCGACCGCCCGTGCAGCTGCAGGCTGCCGGTCACCTTCGCGGTCGCGCACTCGTACAGAACGCTGGCGTGGGTGATGATCACGCCCTTGGGGTTCCCGGTCGTCCCCGACGTGTAGAGCAACGTGATCGGGTCCGACGGCTTGATCGCGGCAACCCGCGCGCGGACGTCCCCGGCCAGCCGGTCGCTGGCTGCCGATCCGAGCGCAGCGAAGGCGTCCCAGGTCAGGAACCGCTCTCCAGCGGGGCAGGCGTCGGCTTCGCGCACGACCACCGTGCCGAGGCCAGGCAGAGCACCGAGCAGCGGCTGCCATCTGGAGACTTCTGAGGCGCCGTCGAGCACGGCCATCCGCACATCGCAGTCACCCGCGACATAGCCAATCTGGTCAGAGGCCAGCGTCGCGTAGAACGTGACGGGAATCCCGCCCGCGTGCACCACGGCCTGGTCGGCAAGCAGGTGCTCGATCCTGTTCGGCAGCATGAGCGCTACCCGGTCGCCGGGTTGCAGGCCGAGCTCGACGAATCCGGCGGCAAGCCGGAGCACTGCCTCGCGGAACTCGCGCCAGGTGAGCGTCTGCCACGCAGAGTCGCCGTCGCGGTCAGAGTAGGCGGGCTTGTCGCCATAGCTCTGCGCCGTCGCCTGCAGCACGTCGCAGACCGTCAGGCCAGCTATCTCAGCCTCGAGCGCTGCCCGCTCGCCGATGACCGCACTTGTCATTGCACTTCCTCCGTCGCGCCTGTGCCTGCCGGTTATGCCACCACGTTCCGGCCCGGCAGCGCAAGCGGCGGTAGCTAGAGTTGCGCAATGGAAACGGCTCCGAGCATCCGGCTGACTCAGTACGCGCGCGGCGGGGGCTGTGCCTGCAAAATCCCGCCCGGCGAGCTAGAGCGAGCCGTGGCCAGCCTGCTTCCCGGTCGTCAGCCCGACGACCTGCTGATCGGGATGGAGCACGGCGATGACGCGGCCGTCGTGCGGATCGGCCCCGGTAGGGCGATCGTCGCCACGGCCGACTTCTTCACGCCGGTCGTGGACGACGCCAGGACATTCGGCCGCATCGCCGCGGCCAATGCTCTCTCCGATATCTACGCGGTGGGCGGTGAGCCGCTCGTCGCGCTGAACCTGCTTGGCTGGCCACGCGACGTGCTGAGCGCCGAGCTAGCTGGCGAGGTGCTGGCCGGAGGGCTCGAGATCGCGATGCAAGCTGGGTGTCACGTGGCCGGCGGGCACAGCATCGATGATCCGGAACCGAAGTACGGCATGGCGGTGACCGGGCTCGCCGACCCTGCCACGCTATTGCGGATCGACGCAGGAGAGCCGGGCATGCCGTTGTCGCTCACCAAGCCGATCGGCACCGGCGTCCTGAATGCCAGGCTCAAGGCGACTGGCGAGGTGAGTGCCGAGGCAGTGGACGTGATGACCACGCTGAACGAGGCTGCGGCCCGTGCTGCCGTCGCCGCCGGCCTGGGCTGTGCCACCGATGTCACCGGCTTCGGCTTGCTCGGGCACGCATTCAAGCTTGCCAGGGCCAGCGGTGTCACCGCGGTGATCGACCACCAGGCGGTCCCGCTGATCGACGGTGCGCTCACCGCCCTGCGGGCCGGCCATATCCCCGGCGGGAGTCGGCGTAATCTAGCCTGGGTTGCGCCGAGCGCACGATTCGGCAGCCTGTCCGACGAGGTGCTGCTCATGCTCGCAGACGCCCAAACATCGGGAGGCCTGCTCCTTGCAGGCGAGGTTCCGGGTGCGGCCGTGATCGGCGAGCTTGTGCCCCGCCGGGAGAATGTCCTTGCGGTGATCTAGCGACTACTTTGCGTAGTTACCTTGACGCCGTCGTGGGCAGGCTTTCGTCGCGACCGCTGATGGCATTGCCCGGGGCCCTGGCGTTAGCAGGCCACCGGCAGGCAGGCCACCGGGGCGTGCGGGCCCTTGTGCGCCCTCGCGGGCACCAGATGCGTCCTTCAAGCGTCTTACTGGTGACGCGGGCGTCGCGCGGGAGGGTGCGCTGATGGTGTTCGGCTTACGGCCGCGTCGTACGCGGGCCACATACAAGGAGGATGCCAGCGTGCAGGCACAGGCCGCTCGAGATCGGACGCGGGCCGTGAGTCCGGTCGGCCAGCCGCCATGGAACCGGATCCTCGCCCTGGCCGGGCTGGTTGTGGCGGCGTTGCTACTCGCAGCCTCGGTCGCGGGCTATGCGGCTGACCTCGCTGCTCACGCCGGCAAGGTAGTCGACTGGTATGACCTGAACGTCTACAACGACGCTGGCCTGATCACCAGGCAGCTCCCCTCGATCCTGTACTCCTGGGAGCTGAAGGTCGGGGTGCAGTACACCTACACGCCGTTCGCTGCCGTGATCTTCGCGGGCGGGTCCCTGTTGCCGTGGGCCGTGCTGAAGTGGCTGGTGACCATTGCCGGCATCGCGGCCGTTCCGGTGACCGTCTGGCTCGTGCTTGGCGCGATGGGCCGGCGCGGCATCGCGCGGGCGGCGGTCGCGCTGGCGGTCAGCGCGGTCGCGCTGTGGCTGGAGCCGGAGATCAAGGCGCTCTTCCTCGGCCAGATCGAGCCGGTGCTGTTGCTTCTGGTGGTCTGGGACCTGACGCTGCAGGACAAGCGCTGGTGGAAGGGCATGGGCATCGGCGTGGCTGCCGGGATCAAGCTCATTCCCGGGCTCTTCATCCCGTACCTGCTGCTCGCCGGCAAGTACCGGCAGGCGGCGGTCGCTGCCGGGACGTTCGTCGCGACGATCGTCATCGGCTTCGTGGTCATGCCAGGACCGTCGGCTTCCTACTGGCTGACCGGGTACTTCCTGCGTCCGGGCCGGACCGGCGGTGTCGACTCGCTGGTCAACCAGTCGCTGCTCGGCGCGATCGCGCGAATCTACGGCAACACTCACGAGGCGCTGCCGACGTGGCTGCCGATCACCGTGATCGTCGGCTTGCTCGGAGTGATCGGCGGCGCGATGCTCACCAGGGCTGGCAAGGTCGTGCCCGGCTGGGTACTCGTCGGCATCACGGCCTTGCTCTGCTCGCCGATCAGCTGGGATCACCACTGGGTCTGGATCATCCCGTTCCTGGCGATGCTCGCGGGCTACGCGATGAGCGCCAAGCCCGTCGCCCGTTACGGCCTGATCGTGGCCATGGTCGCAACAGTGGCGCTGATGGGATCCTGGCCGTGGAGATTCAGCGGCCCTGACGCCTATGTCCCTCGCCGTGGCCTGCTCGGATGGTTCGTTCAGCCGCCCCAGGTGACCATCATCACCGCGGAGCACGGCTGGAAGCTACTGACCTGGAACCTGTTCGTCGTCATCGGGCTGCTGATCTACCTCGTGCTGCTTGGGTGGGCGTGGCCTGCCTGGCGCAATCGTCCGCGGCCGGAGGAACCAGGGCCGGATCAGCCAAGCCCGATCAAGGCGCTGCTTGCCAGGACCGAGGCCGTGCTGAGAGGCGGTGCCACTGCCAAGCCCGATGCCTCGCTGAGTACTGGCTCCGCAGCGGCGGCGAGCGCCGCATCGCAGCCGCACAGAGCAGCAGCCGACCGGGGCCGCTCAGGCCCTCAGCCGGCTGCGAGGTAGCTTCTCGTCCCCTCGGCTGCGCTTTGCCCGGTTACCGCAGGGCTGGCACCCGCGCTGCCGGCTCGGGCAGTGCCGGATCGGTCAGGGCCTCGTGAGCCAGCGTCGTCGTAGCGTGACCTGACGGAGTCGCTGGGGTCCGGCGGCGCTGCATGACGGCGCCGATCGTGATGATCGCGGCTGCGAGGACGAAGGCGGCTGCGACGCAGATCCCGGCTGTCGTCAGCGCCACGCTGATCAGGTGGGTGTCAATCATGGTGATCGCCTCTTCAATGTGTACGTCGTTTACATCTCTAGAATGCCGCACGAAGTTAACGATGTCAACATGATGGCGCAGCCAATTTTGCCGCGAGCTTGTTAGGAGACTCTTTGTCCCTTTTTCGCCATACCGTGCGACCCATGCGACGGGCCTCATCGTGCAGCAAGAGCAGGAGACGCAGGCGCCTGGCCGGCTGACCTGCGATGGCTAGCGCTCGGCGCTCGTACCGGAAAGGCCGTTGAGGACGAAGTCATAGTTCCTGGCGATGACTTCTGCTCGCTCGGCATCAGTGAGCAGCGCAAGCGGCCCGTCGACAAGCAACGTCGCGATGCCGTGCACGGCGCCCCAGGCAGGAATCTCCACCACTTCCCGCCTGCTTGGCTCGAGCACGCCGGCCTGTACCAGCTCGTCGAGTACCTCGCTCATCAGCGCGTACGGACTGTGCTCTGTCAGGCGTCCGGAGACTGGCGGGGGCGGCTTGACCGGTCGGCTGAAGGCGGTGCGGAAGAGGCCGGGATCCTCCAGGGCGAACCTGATGTAGGCGCGTCCGAGGGCGCGCAGCTTGCGCAAGGCCTCCTGCGCCGGGTCGGCCAGCGGCTCGCCTTCGGCCAGGCTCTTGCGCATCGAGTCGGCTAGTGCGCTCAATGCCCGCTGGCGCACCACCTGGAGCAACTCGCCATGATCGGCGAAGTGCCGGTACGCGGCCGCCGCGGAGACCCCGGCAGCTCGGGCGGCGGCTCTCAGCACGACGGCGTCGGGACCCCCCTGGCGTGCCATCTCGGTGGCCGCGTCGGCGAGCGCGTTCGGCAGGTCGCCGTGGTGGTAACTGCTCCTTCGCTGACCGCGGTCGGGACCGCCGCGGCCCGGCTGCGCCTGGGTCATCAGGCCATAGTGCTTGACCAGGACGGCATTGACAAACATGGCGCCGGACACGCCACCTGCGGGCGTTGCCGGCGGGGCGCAGCATGAAGCGGCTACCTGATACGCTGACCCATCTCGGTCGTGTCGTAACCGCCGAGTGCCTCTACCTGCGCTCGGAAGCCCCGAGCCGCCAGCAGGTCCCATAGCGGAGCCAGGATCGGCCCGTCCAGGTCCTGCTGGCGGACGACCAGGTCGTAGGGTTCCCAGGCCACCGAGATGAAGTCCAGGCCGAAGGCGCGCGCAGCCGCCATGATTCCCATCCCGGCGTCGCAGCGGCCGGCGGCGACGGCCGCTGCGACCGCGAGATGAGTTGGTTCCTCGCGGCCGTACCCGTCGATCGCGGCAGGGTCTATTCCCCGGTGGCTGAGCTCGTGATCGAGCAGCACCCGGGTACCCGCCCCCCGCTGCCGGTTCACGTACCGCAGGCCTGGCCTAGTCAGGTCATCGATGCCAGCTACTTGCAGCGGGTTGCCCTTGCCGACGATCAGCCCCTGGTCGCGCCGTGCCAGCCGGACGACGCCGATGTCCTGGCCGGGCATGATCCGGTCGAGGTAGGGCAGCGTGTACTCGCCGGTTGACGGGTCGAGCAGGTGAGATCCGGCGATGTGGCACAGGCCGTCGCGGAGCGCCACGAGGCCGCCGAGCGAGCCGACGTTCGACGATGCGAGTGTCACCAGCGGGTCGGTCTCGCGCAGTGCCGATGCGGCGAGGTCGAGTATCAGGTCGTGGGAGCCGATGGCGACGATCGTGTGCTCGATCTCGCTGACGCCCCGCAACAGCTCGACATCCACATCCTCCCCTGGGTGGTGGCCCTCCAGGCCGGCAGGGACGACGAGTAGCCCGTCGGCCCGCACCAGCGAGGTGAGCACTCCGGCCCCGCGGGGTAGCGGCGTGGCGACCAGCGTTCCGCCCACGACGCCGAGCCGGACCCTGACCCAGTCGTCCATGCCCAGCGGCGATGCGAGCTTCCTGGCCAGCCTGGCCCTGACCTGCGGATGGTAGGCCGGAGCCGCGCCCTCGAGCTGGGCGAGCAGCGGCTCGGCGAAGATCTTGAAAGTCAGGGCGGCTGATACCGGATACCCAGGAGCGCCGATCACCGGCGTGCCGTCTACGACGCCGAGCACCACCGGATGCCCGGGCCTGACCGCGACTCCGTGTACTGCAAGTATCCCCAGGTCACCGACGATGCGGGCGGTGTAGTCGTCGCGGCCCGCGCTTGATCCGGCCACGATGATCAGCAGGTCGCAGTGCGCCGCGGCGGACTTGACCGCCCTGGCCAGGCCCTCCGGGTCGTCGGGCTCGATGGGCAGGGTCCGCGCGAGGCATCCCGCCTCCCTCGCCTGAGCGGCGAGCATGAGGGAGTTGGTGTCCAGGATCTCGCCGGGGCCGGTGGTGGTACCTATCGGCCTGACTTCGTCGCCGGTCGGCAGCACGCACACGACGGGCTGGCGCCGCACCACCAGATCGGTCGCGCCCGCTGCGGCAGCGGCAGCGAGGTCGGCTGCCCGCAGCCGGTGGCCGGTAGGCAGCAGGAGCTCGGTGGCGCTGATGTCCTCGCCAATCGAGCGGACGTTGTGATACGGCGGCACGGCCGCGAGCAACTGCGCACGGTCGCCCGCGTAATGCACGTGCTCGCGCATCACGACCGCGTCGCGCCCGCCGGGCATCGGGTCGCCAGTGTCGACCACGTCGTAGGCGTCGGGTTCCAGGTAGACCGGAGTGGTCTCGCTGGCGCCGACTGTGTCGGCTGCGAGCACGGCGATCCCGTCCATCCCCGCTGCATCGAACGGGGGCGACGAGCGAGTAGCCCAGATCGGCTCGGCGGTGACCCGGCCAGCCGCGTCCTGCAGCGGAACCCGCACGCCAGGCAGGACCTCCGGACAACCGCCAGACTCGCGCGCTGCCCGCCAGGCTGCAAGCGCCTGGTCGGCCGGCACGTCCCGGATGAACGGGCTATTCGCCATGACGGCCTAACGGTACAGCGTCACCTCAACCTCAGCGCCCGCGTCCAGGCCCGTGGCGTCCTCATCGATGACTACGTACCCGTCAGCGATGGTCAGCACGGACAGCAGGGCGGAGAGCCCGAATAGTGGCACTGCGACGCCGTCAGCGAGCCTGACCTGGACGATGTCGAGGCGACCAGAGGCCGAGGCCACGTCACGCTCCAGCCTGGCCCGTAGTGTCGGCTCTGCAGGCGGCGCGCTGCAGCCACCGACCAGGCGCACCAGGGGGACGCCGACGAGCCGGAACACCACCAGCGCTGACCTGGGGTTGCCGGGAAGTCCGATGACGGGGGTACCGGAGCACTCGGCCAGCAGGGTGGGTTTCCCTGGCTTGATAGCCAGGCCATGGCACCAGATACCGGGCGGACCCAGGTCAGCGACTGCTGCGGCGGTCTCGTCCCTGGCGCCTACCGAGGAGCCGGCCGAGACCACGAGCAGGTCGCTGCCATGCATCGCCCCGCGCAGCGCTGCCTCCAGCGCGATCTTGTCGTCGGGGATGATCCCGCCGTACCGTGGCTCGCCTCCGGCCTGGGCGACCAGGGCGGCCAGCGCCACCCCGGTCGCGTCGCGCACCTGCCCTGGCTTGAGTGCCGCCGTCTCGGGCGGCATGACCTCGTCGCCGGTGGAGAAGATCGTCACCCTGGGCCGGGCGTGCACGATCAGCTCGGTAACGCCGGCGGCGGCCAGCATGCCGAGGTCCTGGGCGCGCAGTGGCCGGCCGCCAGGGGCGATGACCGTTCCGGCGCCCGCGTCTTCGTCTGCGCGCACTACGCCGTCGCCGGGGGCGACCGGCCGGACGACCTCGATCGTGCCGGGCATCACCTCCTGGGTGTACTCGACCATCACGACCGCATCGGCGCCGGCCGGCAACACGCCGCCGGTCGGCATCGTCACGGCCGTGCCAGGGGTCACGGCGATGTCCGGTTCGGCGCCCATCTGCACGAAGCCAGCGATTTCCAGGTATCCGGGCAGGCCCTCCGAGACTCCGTAGGTGTCGGCAGCGCGCACCGCGTAGCCGTCCACGGTCGACCTGGCGAATCCAGGCAGCGGATGGGGCGCGGTCACCGCCGCGACCGGGACCCTGCCCAGCGCGCTCCCTAGCGCGACCTTCTCGCCAGGCGTGCGCCGCGCGGGGCGGAAGCCGGAGAGCGCCTCGCGGACCGTCCGCGTCGTGAAGAACTCGCGGCCCGAGTGCCCGGCACCAGCCTGCTTGTCATGACCGGGGCCGGGCCCGTCCTCTGCGTGGGCGTCCCCAGCATGACTGCCCTGGCCGTGCCCGTCCTCGTCAGGCTCCGTGGCGCTGCTCCCCGCCCTGCGCGTTGCCGTGCTGGCCGTTGCTGTGCTGGCCGTTGGCGTGCTGGCCGTCGCCGTGCTGGCCGTTTCCCAGCTTCAGCACGCTGAGCACCGGGCCGAGCGCCACTTGACCTAGGCCGCAGATCGACGTCCGGCGCAAAGTCTCCTCGAGCCCGGTGATCCGGTCATCGACATCGTCCGGCCCGCCGCCTGACGCCAGGACGTCGCTGAGAATCTGGTGCGCCTTGGCTGACCCGACCCGGCAAGGCACGCACTTCCCGCACGACTCGTTGCGGAAGAAGCGCAGCACGTTCGTCGCCGCGCCGAGCAGGCTAGTGCCCTCAGCCAGGACGACCATGGCACCCGAGCCGAGCATCGAGCCCGCCGCGGCGAGCGTGTCGAAGTCGAGCGGCACGTCGATCTGGTCGGCCCGCAGGAAGTTCGACGAGGCCCCGCCTGGCTGGATCGCCGCCAGCGCCAGGCCGCCCGCCACTCCCCCGGCCAGGTCGAGCAGGTGCCTGGCGGTGCTGCCCATCGGGACGCAGTACACGCCAGGCCGGGTCACGTCGCCGGAGACCGCGAAGAACTTCAGGCCGGAGTGCCCGCCCTCGCCCTGCTCGTGCCACCAGCTCGCGCCGCGCCGGATGATGACAGGGACGTGCGCGAACGTCTCGACGGAGTTCATCAGCGTCGGCTGGCCCCACAGGCCGAAGGTCCCAGGGAACGGCGGCTTGTTCCTTGGCTCGCCGCGGTGACCCTCCATGCACTCGATCAGCGCCGATTCCTCGCCGAGTATGTAACCGCCCGGCGAGGTGAAGACCTCCACCGACAACCGCCGGCCGGTGCCTGCGACGTCCTGGCCGGCTAGCCCTTCCCCGCGCAGCCAGGCGATCTCCCGGCGGATCACCGCCTCCTCCGGGCCGTACTCGTGCCTGATGAAGACCCATCCCTCCTCGGCCCCCACGGCCAGCATGCCGAGCAGCATGCCCTCGAGCACCAGATGCGGCTGCTCGGCGAGGATCTGGCGGTCCTTGAACGTCCCTGGCTCGGACTCGTCGGCGTTGCAGATCACGTACTTCGGGCGTGCCTCCTGCGCCGCGACCAGCCCCCACTTGCGGCCGGTCGGGAAGCCTGCGCCCCCCATGCCGCGCAGCCCCGACTCGGTCAGCGTCGCGACTAGGCTCTCGGGAGTGATCTGGCCAGCCAGGGCGGCGCGCAGCACCTGATAGCGCTCCGCGCCCGGCTCGTAGGGGTCGTTCGGCCACGGGCCGCCCGCGCCGTAGGTCATGATCTCGGGCTCGGGCAGCTCACCGCATCGGGCCGCCGCGACGTGCTGGCCGGCCTCGCCAGCCTGGGCCGGGTACTCCCCGACCGCGACGGCAGGCGCCTGGTCGCACCGCCCGATGCAGGAGACCTCGGTGAGCTCGACATCAGGATCACTGCCGTATCTGTCCCGCAGCTCGGCGATTTGCTCGTCGGCGCCGCGCAGCCAGCAGGACAGGTCATGGCAGGCCCGGACACTGACCCTCGGCGGCGGCTCGGTGCGGAAGTGCGGATAGAACGAGATGAGGCCCTCGATCTCGTACAGGGGCCGGCGCACTTCCCTGGCAAGCGTGACCAGCTCCTCGCGGGGCAGCCAGCCGACGCGTTCCTGGATGGCGTGCAACGCCGGGATCAGGCTAGGGCCAGGGAACTTCCCGGCCCTGGCCTCCACGCCCGGTGCCGTTGCGCGCGCGATTGCCATTAGTGGCCCTCGCTCTTGCCCGCGCCAGAAACTCCAGCCTTGGCAGCCGCGGCCTGATCGCCGGCAGCCGCTGGCTCGATCCGGACCGCGCAGAACTTGAATTCAGGGATCTTCCCCAGCGGGTCAATGTCGTCGATGGTGAGCAGGTTAGCCGCCGCCTCGCGGAAGTGGAACGGGATGAAGCAGTTCCCCCTGGCCTCGCGGTAGGAGTAGGAGGCCTCGAGCACGATCGAGCCGCGACGCGAGGTGACCCGGGTGAGCTGCCCGTCAGCCAGGCCCAGCTCCTCGGCATCATGCGGGTTGACGAACACCTGCGGAACAGGCTTGATCGCGTC
>JASHXW010000380.1 GCA_030043395.1 Streptosporangiaceae bacterium | reverse complement strand
TACTTCTGCAGGCAGCGGCCGCGGAAGTACGCCCTCGTGTCCTGCGGGGGGTTCGTGACAGCGCGCTGCACGTCGTCCTCGCGGAGCAGCCGTTCCATCCGCCCGGCTGCGACGAGCTTGTTGTACAGGCCACGGTCGGACCTGACGTCGGAGTACTGCAGGTCGACCAGCTGCAGCCGAGGGTGACTCCAGCCGATGCCGTCCCTGGTGCGGTACCCCTCGACGAGCTGGAGCTTGGTGACCCAGTCGAGCTTGCCAGCGAGCTGCATCGGG
This sequence comes from Streptosporangiaceae bacterium, assembly GCA_030043395.1. Next base: position 4,809 of record JASHXW010000380.1, on the reverse strand, counting down.
TCATCAGCCAGGGCGCCGAGGGCGAGCTCCCAGCGGTTCAGGACGTCAGCGGTGAGGTCGTCGACGTCGCTGCCGAACCTGTCCTCGGTGTACTTGCGGGCCAGCTCCAGGTACTCCATCTGCACCTGCACCGCGGTCAGGCGGCGACCGTCGCGCAGCCCGATCAGGTGCTTGCAGGCGGGGTCGTGCGAGACGGCGCGCAGCTCGGCGACTGCGCCGTCGATGCTGAGGTCGCCGGTGAGGAAGCGGTCCTCGATCATCGACAGCACCAGTGCGGTGGTGCCGAGCTTGAGGTAGGTGGCCAGCTCGCTCATGTTGGCGTCGCCGATGATGACGTGCAGCCTGCGGTACTTCTCAGGGTCCGCGTGCGGCTCGTCCCTGGTGTTGATGATCGGCCGCTTCAGCGTGGTCTCGAGACCGACCTCCACCTCGAAGAAGTCGGCGCGCTGGCTGATCTGGTAGCCGTCCTCGCGGCCGTCGGCACCGCGGCCGACCCGGCCTGCGCCGCAGACCACCTGCCTTGTGACGAAGAACGGCGTCAGGTGCCTGACGATCTCGGCGAACGGGGTCGCCCGGCTCATCAGGTAGTTCTCGTGGCAGCCGTAGGACGCGCCCTTGTTGTCAGTGTTGTGCTTGTACAGCTGGATCGGCGGAGTGCCGGGCAGCGCGCTGGCCTGCGCCGCGGCCTCCTCCATCACGCGCTCCCCCGCCTTGTCCCACAGCGTGGCTGCCAGCGGCTCGGTGCACTCAGGGCCGGAGTACTCCGGGTGCGCGTGGTCGACGTAGAGCCTTGCCCCGTTGGTCAGGATGACGTTGGCAAGCCCGAGATCCTCGTCGGTGAGCTGGCTGGCGTCGGCGCTGTCCCTCGACAGGTCAAACCCGCGCGCGTCGCGAAGCGGGTTCTCCTCCTCGAAGTCCCACCGGGTACGCCGCGCCTTGGCGGCGGTCGCCGAGTGATAGGCGTTGACCACCTGCGAGGACGTGACCATCGCGTTCGCGCCTGGCTGGCCGGGCACGGAAATGCCGTACTCGGTCTCGATGCCCATGACGCGGCGAACGCTCATGGCTCACAGCGTAGTGCGGGGCCGCAAGCGGGGCGGTGGCGCCGCGCTCTAGGCGTCACAGGTACTGGCCGGTGTTGGCAACGGTATCGATCGAGCGGCCGGCCTCGCTGCCGCTCTTGCCGGAGACCAGCGTCCTGATGTAGACGATCCGCTCGCCCTTCTTGCCGGAAATCCTGGCCCAGTCGTCGGGGTTGGTGGTGTTGGGCAGGTCCTCGTTCTCGCTGAACTCGTCGACGCAGGCCGAGAGCAGGTGCGAGACCCGCAGTCCCTTCACCCCGGTCTCGAGGAACTCCTTGATCGCCATCTTCTTCGCCCGGTCCACGATGTTCTGGATCATGGCGCCGGAGTTGAAGTCCTTGAAGTACAGGACTTCCTTGTCGCCGTTGGCGTAGGTGACCTCGAGGAACCTGTTCTCCTGCGTCTCGCTGTACATCCGCTCGACGACTCGCTGGATCATCTCGGCCACCGTGGCCTCAGCCGAGCCACCGTGCTCGGTGATGTCGTCGGGGTGCAGGGGCAGCTCGGCAACCACGTACTTGGAGAAGATGTCCCTGGCCGCCTCGGCGTCGGGGCGCTCGATCTTGATCTTCACGTCCAGGCGCCCGGGTCGAAGGATCGCCGGGTCGATCATGTCCTCGCGGTTGGACGCGCCGATGACGATGACGTTCTCCAGGCCCTCCACGCCGTCGATCTCGCTCAGCAGCTGGGGAACGATGGTGTTCTCCACGTCGCTGGACACGCCCGACCCCCTGGTGCGGAAGATCGAGTCCATCTCGTCGAAGAACACGATGACCGGCATGCCCTCGCTGGCCTTTTCCCTGGCCCGCTGGAACACGAGCCTGATGTGCCGCTCGGTCTCGCCGACGTACTTGTTCAGCAGCTCAGGGCCCTTGATGTTGAGGAAGAAGCTCTTGCCCTCCGCTGCCCGGCTGTCCGCGCCGTCCTTGTCGGCCTTGCTCGCCAGCTCGGCGGTCCGGTTGGCGACCTGCTGGGCGAGGGAGTTCGCGACCGCCTTGGCGATCAGCGTCTTGCCGCAGCCGGGCGGGCCGTACAGCAGCACGCCCTTGGGCGGGCGCAGCTTGTGCTCCTTGAACAGGTCAGCGTGCAGGTAGGGCAGCTCGATCGCGTCCCTGATCTGCTCGATCTGCGTGCTGAGACCGCCGATCAGGTTGTAGGTGATGTCGGGAACCTCTTCCAGGATCAGTTCCTCGACCTCGGCCTTGGGTATCCGCTCGTAGACGTAGCCGGAGCGGGGCTCGAGCAGCAGCGAGTCGCCGGCGCGCAGGGTACCGCTCAGCAGCGGCTCGGCCAGCCGGACGATTCGCTCCTCGTCAGCGTGCGAGATCACCAGCGCCCGGTCGCCGCCGTCGAGCAGCTCCTTGAGCATGACGACCTCGCCGACCGTCTCATAGCCGAGCGCGATGACGACGTTCAGCGCCTCGTTCAGCACAAGCTCCTGGCCGGGCCGCAGGTCCTCGGTGTCGATGCCGGGGCTGACCGAGACCCGCATCTTCCGCCCGCCGGTGAACACGTCGGCAGTGCCGTCGTCGTTGCTGGCCAGGAAGACGCCGAACCCGGACGGCGGCTGCGCCAGCCGGTCCACTTCCTCTTTCAGGGCGACGATCTGGTCCCTGGCCTCGCGCAGCGTGGCGGTCAGCCGATCGTTCTGACCGGTCAGGCTGGCCAGGGCCGCTTCAGTCTGAGACAGGCGCTCTTCGAGCAGCCTGGACGAACGGGGTGAATCAGCGATCTTGCCGCGAAGCGCAGCGACTTCCTCTTCCAGGAAGGAGACCTGGTCTGTCAGTACCTTGACCCTGACCTCGTCATCATGGCGTGCGGCGCGAGCGCTGTCGTCACGAGAGGCCATGCCCCTCACCCCCTCCTGAGGCGAACTTACTTAGACCCTACCTACGCGGGGTGGTTCCGTAACCTCGCGTCGGCATCGGTCCTAGTCTTTTCTGCCGATACGATCCGTCATGCGCTCGCATCGTTACTCATCAGCGACTGACTAGTCCAGCCCTCGTGATGGGCTGACGACAGGTCTTCCGTTATGCGTAAATTATCACTATCCTCGCCTGTCGGCTCCGTACTGGCGTGCGCTCCCTTCGCCGGGCGCCGCCGCCGGGGCGGTGCGGTCACCCCGCGCGCGAGCCTGCGCGCCGTGACCAGGAACCCCGTATGCCCGATCATCCGGTGCTCGGGCCGGACAGCGAGCCCTTCGACATGCCACCCGCGCAGCATCGATTCCCATGCCGCGGGCTCGTCGAAACCGCCGTGTCCCCGCAGAGCCTCGACCAGCCGCGAGAGCTGGGTCGTTGTCGCCACATAGCCGCAGATCAAGCCGCCGGACACCAGCCATGACGCGGCCGAGCCCACGTGCTCCCATGGCGCCAGCATGTCGAGCACGATGCGGTCGAAGTCGTGCTCGGCTGGCTGGTCGGCCGGCTGGTCGGCCGGCAGTGGAGCGTCGTCCGCGTCCGCGGGCAAGTCACCGACGACCAGCCGCCAGGCCGGGTGCGGCCCGCCGAAGTAGTTCTCGACATTGCGCCTGGCGACTTCCGCGAAATCGGGGCGGCGCTCGTAGGAGACGAGCGTGCCCTCCTCGCCGATCGCCCGAAGAAGCCAGCAGGACAGGGCGCCCGAGCCGGCACCTGCCTCAAGCACCCGCGCGCCGGGGAAGATGTCAGCGAGCCCCACGATCTGCGCGGCGTCCTTGGGGTACACGACGGTGGCTCCGCGGGACATGGAGACCGTGTAGTCGGCGAGCAGCGGCCGTAGCGCGATGTAGGCAGTACCGCCGGACGAGCGCACCACGCTGCCCTCAGGCTGGCCGATCAGGTCGTCGTGGGCGATCGCCCCGCGATGGGTGTGGAACGACTGGCCTGCGGCCAGGACCAGGCGATGCCGCCGGCCCTTCTCGTCGGTCAGCTGTACCTGGTCCCCGGGGCGCAGCGGCCCGCGGCGGTTGATGAGCACGCCGCACAGGCTAGCGCCGGCTGGCGCCGGGAGCCGCACGCCACGGCGAACGCGCCGTCCCGATCGGACATGGGCAGGCCGGCCTCGTCAGACCCAGCAGGCGGGTCGCCTCAGACTCCGGCGAAAGCGCGATCCAGGTCGCTGGACGCCAGGACGCCGAATACCTGGCCGGAGGGCTCGATCAGCAGGTACTCGGTGGCCGGAGTCCCCTGGACCGCCTTGATCAGGTCCATGCCGGACAGGTTGGCGGACAGTACCAGGCCTGGGTTCAGCGCCCGGGCCAGCGAGCTGACCTCGATCCAGGGCCGGCGCTCCTCTGGCGTCGCCTGGACCGCCTGCTCGCTGACGATCGCTGTCGGCGTGCCGTCGTGGTTGACAGTGACCAGCGCCCGCGCTCCGGCCGCCTGAGCGCGCCTGACGGCCTCAGCCAGCGGCATGTTGGCCGGCACCGGGATGGCCCGCCTGGCCAGCGCCCGGGCGCTGACCATCGGCAGCCGCTCACGGATCCTGGCCGCCCTGATCGCCTGGGTCGACTGGAGCCAGATGAAGGCGGCAATCACGATCAGCCACAGCCAGTACAGATTCAGGAAGTTGCCGGCCGAGCCCCGCTGGCCGAACAACGCCAGGCCGACCATGACGAGGGCGAGTACGCGGCCAGCCCAGGCCGCGGCGATGGTCGCCGAGAATGGCTTGCCGGTGATCTTCCAGACTCCGGCGCGGAAGATCCGGCCGCCGTCCAGCGGCAGCCCGGGCAGCAGGTTGAAGATCC
>JASHXW010000379.1 GCA_030043395.1 Streptosporangiaceae bacterium | reverse complement strand
TCCCGGTGCTCTCCGGCGCCGTTCCTGTACCGCCGGGGATGGTCGTGACGGTCGATCGCAGTTGCCGGGTTGGCGGCGCTGCTGTCCCGGTCGACGCGGACGCGGTGCCGACCTGCGGGGGGACTGTCGTGGTGCCCACCGCGACGGTGCCAGCCGTGGCGGTGCCAGCTGCGACCTTGTCGGCTGCGACCTTGTCGGCTGCGAGCGTGGCTGCCGCGGCTGTGCCTGCCGCGGCCGCGGCTGCCGCAACCTTGTCGCCTGCGGTCGCGCCCGCCCCGACCTTGTCGGGTGCGACCCTGTCGGCCGGGACCTTGTCGGCTGCGGCGGTGTCTGCTGCGGCGGTGTCTGCTACGACGGTGTCTGCTGCGGCGGGCCCGGTTCCGGTTCTGGCCGCAGGCGCCGTTGACTCCATCGCCATCACGTCCGTGGTGGACCCGGCCGGCGCTTCGGTCGCTGCACCGCCAGTCTCGGCATGCGACGTTGCTGTGGCCTTGGCGGGCTCCTCGGCGCGCGGCCTGCCTTCGGCCGATCGCCGTCCGGACGCGGCAAGACGCCAGCCAACCCCGATGCGCGTCCCGGCCTCGCGAGGCTTGCGCGATCCCTTGGGGTCCCCGTGTCCCGTCGGCTGGTCCTTCATGGCAGCGCCCGCGTCCTCCGTCATAGCAGTATCGTGCCTCACCCGCCTGCGTCGCTTCGCGGCGAATGCCGACAACCGTCCAGAGCATCAAGCGAACTCTTGTCGTGACGGCCTGCGGCAGCGGCCCTGGCACTGCCGTCGCGACCTGCGGCTACGCCCTTGTCAGCCGCCAAAGCGGTACGCGGGCAGGCCCGCAATGCCGGCCGGGCAGGTGAACAGGGCTCCCGCGCAACCGCCCGGCCCTGCCGCGGTCGTGATGTACAGCTGGTCAAGTTCGGGTCCGCCGAAGGCGCAGCTTGTCACGTGCGCGGCCGGCAGGCGCACCACCGAGGTGAGCTCGCCCGCTGGGTCGTAACGCTGGATGACGCTGGCGCCCCACACGGCCACCCAGACGCCGCCTTCGCTGTCCACGGCCATGCCGTCCGGCACGACGTCGTCAGAGCCCAGCCTGGCGAACGGCCTGCGCTCGCCCATCCGCCCGGTCTGCGGATCATAGTCCAGGACGTCGACTCGGTAATCGAAGGAGTCGATGTAGTACATCAGCCGGTCATCGGGGCTCCACCCGATCCCGTTGGAGATGCCAATTCCCGTGTAAATCTCGGTCACGCTGTGGTCTGGGTCCAGCCGGTACAGCGATCCCTGACCAGGCGATTCGTCCATGGCCATCGTCCCGGCGTAGAACCGCCCGGCGCGGTCGCACTTGCCGTCGTTCATCCTGGTGTCCGCCTGCCCGGGCGCGGCGGCCAGGAGATCCACGGCGCCGGTGTCGGGGTCGAGGCTGTAGAACCCGTTAGCCGCCGCGACTACCAGACCGCCGCTGGCTCTGGGGACCGCCGCGCCCACAGGCATGCCGACGTCCCATGAGGAGTGCTCCCCAGCCGAATCGAGGCAGTGCACGCGGCCAGCGGGGATATCCACCCAGTAGAGCGCCTGACTGGTCGCATCCCAGCACGGACCCTCGCCAAGCTCGGATAGCGGCGCTGCTACCGGCGTGGGTCGAAGGATGATCAAATCGCGGGCGTGCTCAGTCACAGCGACTCCATGGCTGGATGTCCGGCTAAGTCGAGATGACGCGACGGTTGACCAAGGGTGGACAACGATCTCAGTCACACGGCGGCGCTGTCAATGGCAGGCGATTGCTGGCAGTCACTGCGTTTACGCTAAGGAGCATGCCTGGCGCCGACGGTCAGCGGACCTTCGAGATACGCACCTACGGGTGCCAGATGAACATGCACGATTCCGAGCGGCTCGCCGGGCTGCTTGAGGAGGCCGGGTACCGCAAGTCGGCCTGTGGCGCCGAGCCTGACGTCGTCGTGTTCAACACTTGCGCGGTCCGCGAGAACGCCGACAACCGGCTCTACGGCAACCTCGGGCACCTGCTGCCGGTGAAGCTCGCCCATCCAGGCATGCAAATCGCGGTCGGCGGCTGCCTGGCGCAGAAGGACCGGGCCGCGATCACCCAGCGAGCGCCATGGGTCGACGTGGTGTTCGGCACGCACAACATCGGCTCGCTGCCAGTCCTGCTGGAACGCGCGCGGGTGCAGGAGCAGGCCCAGGTTGAGATCGCCGAGTCGCTTGAGCGGTTCCCGTCGGTGTTGCCCGCCAGGCGCGAGTCGCCGTACTCGGCCTGGGTCGCGATCTCGGTCGGATGCAACAACACCTGCACGTTCTGCATCGTGCCGAGCCTGCGCGGCCGCGAGGAGGACCGAAGGCCTGGCGACGTGCTCGCCGAGATCAGCGCCCTGGTCGACGACGGCGTGCTCGAGGTCACGCTGCTGGGCCAGAACGTCAACTCCTACGGAGTCGGCTTCGGCGACCGGCTGGCGTTCGGCAAGCTGCTTCGTGCCTGCGGCGAGATCGACGGCCTGGAGCGGGTGCGGTTCACCTCGCCGCATCCCAAGGACTTCACCGACGACGTGATCGCGGCCATGGCCGAGACGCCCAACGTGATGCCGCAACTGCACATGCCGCTGCAGTCGGGCTCCAACTCGGTGCTGCGGGCCATGCGGCGGGCCTACCGCAGGGACTCCTACCTCGCCATCCTCGACAAGGTTCGCGCCGCGATCCCCGATGCCGCGATCACCACGGACATCATCGTGGGCTTCCCTGGCGAGACCGAGCAGGACTTCGCCGACACCCTGGACATCGTCCGCCGGGCGAGGTTCGCTGGCGCGTTCACGTTCCAGTACTCGATCAGGCCGGGCACTCCGGCGGCGACCATGGACGCGCAGGTCCCGCCGAAGGTCGTTGGTGAGCGCTACGAACGGCTGGTCGCCCTGGTCGAGGAGATCACCCTCGCCGAGAATCAGGGCCAGGTTGGCCGCGGGATCGAGGTGCTGGTCGCCGACGGCGAGGGCCGCAAGGATGACGTGACGCACCGCATGTCGGGCCGCGCCAGGGACAACCGCCTGGTGCACTTCACCCCGTCAGAGCCACCGCCACGACCGGGCGACATCATCGTGACAAAGGTGACCAAGGCAGCGCCGCACTACCTCATTGCCGACGATGCCCCGCTTTCCGTGCGCCGGACCCGCGGTGGCGATGCCTTCCAGGCCCGCGCGGCCCGGGATGACGCCAGCCTGCTCGCGGCGACCGAGCAGAGCGCCGAATCTGAGGGACCGTCCCAGCCGGTCCTGCTTGGCATGCCGGCGTTGAGCCGGCGCTCCTGATCGTGGAAGTCAGGCATGAGCGTGGGCCAAGGCTGCCCTGATGGATGAGGCCTCATGTCGCAGCCAGTGATCGCGCTCGTCGGGCCGACGGCCGCCGGGAAGTCCGAGCTGTCGCTGCGCTTGGCGGCCGAACTCGGCGGCGAGGTGGTCAACGCCGACTCG
>JASHXW010000378.1 GCA_030043395.1 Streptosporangiaceae bacterium | reverse complement strand
GCGCGCAAGCCGGCTGCGAGTGCCTGGCCCAGGCTCAGCGTGCGCTGGTGCAGCAGCTTGGTCCTGGCAGTCCTGGCGGCTACCTTGACCGTGGTCCAGATCGCCCGAGGATGGCGGGTGCCAAGGCTCAGCCAGCGGTAGTCGGCCGCCGTGATCGCCACCCCGTCCGGGACGGGCAGGTAGGGCGGGTTCAGGCTGGCGAGATGATCGCCGAGCACCCGGCCGTCGAACGGCACCGGCTCGATGGTGCGGCCGCTGGCGAGCCCGCCCGGCGCCTCGGGATAGTAGTCCGCGTAACCGGGAATCCAGGCGAAGTGGACCGGGGTCATCGAGCGCACGAGGTCCAGCATCGCCGGGCCATGCTTGAGCACCGCCTGCTGCCGGGCAGGCTCGACCGACTCGCCGGCCACGTGCGCCAGGTACGTGCTTGCCCCCTCCGGGCTTTCCTTGACCCCGGCCTGCCGGAGCACGGCGTTGCCTGGCACCCACAGGCCGCCCCCGGAGCGAGCGGTCGAGCCGCCGAAGTGGGAAGTCTTCTCGAGCACGACGACGCTGAGGCCCTTGCTGGCGGCGGCCAGCGCGGCGGTCATCCCGGCCGCGCCGCTGCCGGCGATGACGACGTCGAACTCGGCATCCTGCGCGCCCATGGCCACCTCCGCGGGACAATACTAGAACACGTTCCAGTTTTCGCGGAGTGGCTGAGGGGCCTTGCAGGTCAGAAGGTGATGGCCTGGGGGAACGTGAACAGCTTGTGCGGGTCGTACTTCTTCTTGATCGAGGACAGCTGGGCATAGTTGGACCCGTAGTAGGCCTGGCGCCAGTCAGTGAGCTCGGGATCGATGTAGTTCTGGTAGGCCTGGCCGCTGGCGTGCGGGTGCAGATCCGCGTAGAACGAGCGCAGCCAGCGGTGCTGATTAGCCACGAGCTTGCTGTTACCCGGGTAGTTCCATTGCGTGTAGTACTGGGACAGCCACAGGGTGTCGCGGTGCACGAAGGCGGTCGCGTCGGCCGCCACCTTGTTGACCGCGCCGCCGAACGCGTCGAACGAGATCGAGGCTGATCCGCCCGAGGCGCCAGCCGTCTTGCCAGCCTGCTCGATGCCGCCTAGCAGCGCGCTAATCCCCGAGGAGTCGAGCTTGCTGGTGAAGAAGTCCGACTTGGCGTAGAACGGCACCCGGGACAGCTTGCCGCCGGGGCCGGTCGAGCACTCAGGCACCGTGTACCCGTAGCACCCGGCCTCGACCAGCATGGCGGTGAGAATGGAGTTGCTGACAACCGACGACGAGCTCGGGGACGTGCCGACCTTCCGGTACAGATTCTCGAGATGGCTCTCTGCGCCCGCGACGCTGCCGATGTAGGTCCCGCCGACGCCGATGGTCATCGAGTTCGGGCTCCCGAAGGCAGCGCTGAGGTGCATGTTCGACCACAGCTCGTCTGGCGCGGACGGAGCCCAGGACTGCCAGGCGTTGACCACCTGGGCCGCATCCGACCACGGCCAGGACAGGAAGAACAGGACCAGCGAGCTGAGCTTGGGCGTCCGGAACGTGAACGTCGTGGCGATGCCGAAGTTCCCGCCGCCGCCACCGCGGCTTGCCCAGTACAGGTCAGAGTTGCGGCTCGAGTCGCAGGTAAGGAAGCTGCCGTCGGCGATGACGATCCCGACGGATTCGAGGTTGTCGCAGGCCAGCCCGTACTGATGGGCCAGCACGCCGACGCCGCCGCCGAGGGTGAGTCCGGCGACGCCCACGGTCGGGCATGAACCTCCGGGCAGGGCCAGGCCGTGCGAGGCCAGGTGGTTGTAGAGGTTGATCAGGTCGATGCCCGTCCCCACGGTCGCGGTCCCGTTGCCGACGCTGAAGCTGTTCATGTCGGTCACGTCGACGATCAGGCCGCCAGTCACGCTGGACCATCCGGCATAGCTGTGGCCGCCCGAGCGGGCTCGCACCGGCATGGCGAACTTCGTCACGAAGCTCAGGCAGTTGCTGACGTCCGCGTGGTTGCCGCAGTAAGCCACCCCGGCTGGGCGCAGCGAGTCGAAGTCGGGGTCGAAGAGCTGAATGTCTTTCAGGTACGGCTTCTCGCCTGGCATTGCCAGCCGGTGCGTCGACAGGCTCGCCCGCAGCGCGGCCCAGTCCGACGAAGTCGGCTTGCTCCCCGGACGCGCGGGGAAGGCGATCCCGGTGGTCCTGGCTCGGACGGCGGGCCGCGCGACTCTGGTAGCGGTTTGCCCGCGCGAAACGAGTACTCCGGCTCCGAGGGCCGCTCCGGCCAGCAGCACGTTGCGGCGATCGGGCTGCGCCGGGAGGCTGGCCTGCTTGTCGTCTTGCCCTGCTGGCTCGGGCTTGGCTGGCGAGGGATTGGCTGGCACGGCAGTCACCTGCTCTCAGGGCGTCATTGTCTCGGTCGGCCTGCGACAAGCATGCCCCATGTCAGCGCCGAGCACTCACAGAAAGTGATGGGATGCCGGATTTTAGTGATTATCGCCCATTGGGCTGAAGTAGCCCATCAGCACGTTCACGGGAACCATCTCCGAGTCGCCATCCTCTTGCTCGTTGGCTTGCTCGATCTCCTCGTAGATCGCATGCATGCGCTCCTTGAAGCTGGCAGCCAGCGTGGCCGGCATGCGGACCTGGCTGAAGGTCAGGAATCCGCTCCCCGGGGGAAGCCGCCCGGCCCGCTGAGCAGCGAAGAACTCCTTGTTATACAGATCGAGAACCGCGTCTACCGTCGCTTCCAGGGTGGCGCTTGATCGTTCGCTGCTGGTCAGGTCCGGCCCGACCTGGAAGTCACGCTGGCAGGCCTGATACCGCTGCTCGACGATGCCTGAGACGACCCGGCTCGAGACTGCCCGCACCAGCCCCGCTTCCTCGAGCTGCTTGATGTGCCGGTACAGCTTGGTCTGCGGCTCCTTGAGTGCCGCGGCCAGCTCCTTGACCGACATGACCGGCAGCTCCCGGTGCAGGTCCCGGCGCATCAGCGCGGTCAGCAGGGCCAGCCTGGTCGGATCGGCGAGCGCTTTGAGCGTCTCGACACTCGAGATGGTGCGTATCCCGGCGTCGGCAGGCTCGCCGTCCGCTGGGGAGTGGGTTTCGCTGTCTTGCATCAATCCATCTTGCCAGATGTTCATGTCTGTGCAATCATTCACGTAAACATGAATGCTAGCTATGACGTGAATGATGGCGAAGACGTGAAGGGCCGGGATGAAGATGGCCGAGACCATGATCGGCGCGCAGCCGGCGCAAGCCCCGCAAGCGCAGGCTCCCGTGCCGCTGCGGCGCAACACCCGGTTCCAGACGCTGTGGGCCGGCTCCGCCTCCAGCTCGCTCGGGCTGGCGGTGGCCGACGTTGCCTACCCGCTGGCGATCCTGGCCGTGACTGGTTCACCAGGCCAGGCAGGCCTCTTCGCGGCCGTCCAGACGACGGGAACGATCCTGGCCGGCTTGCCCGCTGGCCATCTGGCCGATCGCCGGAGCCCGCGGGCAATCCTGATCGTCGCGGAGACGTTCCGGGCGCTAGTCACTGCGATGATCGCGGTCGCCCTGATCATGGGCTGGCTCTCGCTCCCGCTGCTGCTCGTGGCGGCAGTCCTGCTGGGCGCTGGTCAGCCCGCCGTCGGCACGAGCCGGATGCTGCTGATCCGCGCGGTCGTTCCGAAGGACCAGCTGACGACCGCCCTGACCCAGGATGAGGTCAGGATCAACGGCTCTGACCTGGCCGGACCGCCTCTCGGCGGTGCCCTGTATGGCTTGCGCGTGCTCGCGCACGCCGTGCCTTTCCTGTTCACCGCTGGCTCGTTCGTGCTCTCGCTGACCACGGCGGTTCTGGTGAAGGTCAGCCCGCCGCGCACGGCCAGCGCCGGCACGCCCGCTGACCGCGACTCCCGTAGCTCCCGTGGCTCCTCAGGCATGCTGGCGGGCATCCGGGCGATCTGGCGCCAGCCTGCGATCCGCGCCACGCTGTTGCTGATCGCGACAGTGAACGCAGTGGGAGCCAGCCTCGGCCTGATCACCGTGGTCATCCTGCGCGCTCAGTCGGTTCCGCCCGCGATGATCGGCGTCGCGCTCGCTGGCGCCGCAGTCGGCGGCCTGGCCGGCGCTCCGCTGGTACGGCCCCTGCACCGGCTGCGGCCCGGCGTGCTCCTCATCGTCATATGCGCGCTGGAGGCGCCGCTCGTGGCGCTGCTCGCCGTGCCGAACGGACCGTGGTGGATCGCGGGGGTCCTCTTCGTCGCCATGCTCGGCGTTCCTGCCGTCAGGGTCCTGCTCGACGTCCTGATCCTGCGCCAGGCCCCAGAGAGCGAGCGGGGCAGGGTCATCGGCGCCGCAATGACCTTGATGGCCATCGGGATGCCGGCCGGCCTGGCCGCCAGCGGCCTGCTCCTGCAGTACCTGTCCGCGCAGGCCACCATGCTGATCCTGGCCGGGATCCTGGCGGCTGGCGTGCTTGCGTGCAGTGCGCAGCCACAACTCTGGCGCGCCCGGTGGCCGCAGTGACATGACCAGAGACAACACCTGCAAAGCCAGAGAGCAAACGCATGACTACTCGCGAAGGGATCGGACCATGTACTCGCGCCAGATCGAACTTCTCGCCCGTCAGCGCACTGACGAGCTCACCTCACGTAGCACCCATGCCCAGCACGCGACCACGATGCGAGGCAGCCGCCGTCTCATCCGGAGCCAGGCCGGCTGGGCCCTGGTCTCGATCGGCCTGCGGCTGGCCGGGTCAAGCTCACACTGACCCAGAGGGGAACAAACTCGCCCGGCTCGCCGAATGCGCCTTCCCGGCCCTGCACCGATGAGCGTCGTGCCGCGATGACTCGCGGCATAATCACCTGATTGGAGCCGCGCGTGGAATCGGGGATGGTATTCGTGCTCAGGCCATTCGCGCTGGAAGGAGAGCTAGTCCGGCTGGAGCCGCTTGAATCCGGGCATGCCGCTGAGCTGGCCGAAGCCGGCGCCGAGAGCCGCGCCAGCTACGGGTACACCTGGGTACCCGACGGCCTCGCGGACGCTCGCCGCTACGTCGCGAATGCGCTCGCCTACCAGGCGACCGGTCATGCCCTGGCGTTCGTCGTGCGCAGAATCGCCGACGAGCGGATCGTCGGCTCGACCAGGTTCCTCGACCTGGTCGTCTTCACCTGGCCGCCGCCGTGGCCCCCCGGCGTGGACAGCGGCCCCGAGCCTTCTGACGAGCAGCCGCCATCCGTCGCAGAGATCGGCAGCACCTGGTACGCGGCGTCGGCGCAGCGCTCTGGCGTGAACGCCGAGTGCAAGCTGCTGATGCTGACCCGCGCATTTGACGTATGGCACGCGCTGCGCGTGACCCTCAAGACCGACGCCAGGAACAAGGCCTCACGCGGGGCCATCGAGCGGCTCGGCGCCCGGGAGGACGGCGTGCTGCGGGCGCACGGTCCGGCCAGCGACGGGACCATCAGGGACACTGCGTACTACTCCGTGCTCGCAGCGGAGTGGCCGGAGGTCAGGTCGGAACTCACGCGGCGGCTTGCCCGGCTGACGGCACCGTGATCTCAGCACCGCGAGCGGCCAGCGGCTCTTAGCTGGCGATGGCCCTGCGCCATGCGGCCAGGGCCGCCTGGACGTCGCTCGAGCCGACATCGCGGTGGGTCAGCATCCTGACCTTTCCGCTCACCATCGTCACGAGCAACCCTTCCGCGGCCAGCCGGGCGAGCCACTCCTGGGCCGTCCGCCCGGTGCCTCGCACATCGACGAACACGATGTTGGTCTGCACGGCCTGCGGGTCAATCGTGCCGGGCAGCAGCTCGGCGATGCCCTCAGCCAGGAGCCGGGCGTTCGCGTGGTCCTCGTGCAGCCGTTTCGGGCCCTCGTCAAGCGCGATCAGCCCGGCCGCGGCCATGACGCCGGCCTGGCGCCAGGCCGCGCCGAACGCGATCTTCAGGCGGCGGGCCTCCCTGATGAACTCGGTGTCTCCGGCCAGCATCGACCCGATCGGCGCGCCCAGGCCCTTGGACAGGCAGAACATCATGGCGGTGACTTCGGCGGCGTAGTCGGCAACGGAGGATCCCGAGGCGGTGCACGCGTTGAAGATCCGCGCGCCGTCCAGGTACAGCGGGACCGCGGCTGCGGCGCACGCCTTGGCTACGGCTCGGACGTCCTCGACAGGCCAGACCGAGCCGCCGCCCACCTGATGGGTGTTCTCGATCGTCACAAGGTCAGTGACGAGCACGTCGTACGGATCGGGGACTAGCGCGGCTGCCACCTGCTCGGCGGTGACCTGGCCGCGATCCCCGGTTATGGTCCGGAACGTGATGCCGGACATCAGCGCAGCCGAATGCGCCTCCATGTTGCAGACGTGCGACAAGGCCTCGGTCACCACCCGGTGCCCGGACCTGACTAGCGCGTGCAGCGCGATCTGGGTGCACAGCGTCCCCGTAGGCAGGTAGAGGGCCGCGTCCTTGCCGGTCAGCTCCGCGGCCCGGTCCTGCAGCCGGTTGACGGTCGGGTCGTCGCCATACCAGTCGTCCCCGACCTCGGCGTCGGCCATGGCCCGGCGCATGGCGTCGGTCGGCCGGGTGACGGTGTCGGAGCGCAGGTCGATCGGTGCGGTCATGTCGAGGCGGATCCTGTCGGTCGATGGCATGCCTGCTTGCCAGTATCCGCCATCGCCGGGCGCCGGGGCTGGCTGCGGTACAGTCGTGCGGACCGACCTGAGCGGGCCGGCCAGGCGGCGAGAGTGAGCGGCGGATGAAGGCTCTGGTCAAGGTCCGAGCCGAGCCGGGACTGTGGATGGAGGACGTGCCGGTCCCTGAAGTCGGCAGGGACGACGTGCTCATCCGGGTGCTGCGGGCTGGCGTGTGCGGCACCGACCTGCACATCTACGAGTGGGATCACTGGGCGCAGGCACACGTGCCGGTCCAGCTCGTCATCGGCCATGAGTTCGTCGGCGAGATCGTCGAACTCGGGGACGACGTCAGGGATCTGGCTGTCGGCGACCTCGTCAGCGGCGAGGGCCATCTGGTCTGCGGTCGCTGCCGCAACTACATGGCCGGCCGGCGGGTGCAGTGCGCGCACGTCAAGGGCGTCGGCGTCAATCACCCAGGCGCCTTCGCCGAGTTCATCGCGCTTCCGGCCGCTAATGTCTGGCGGCACGATCCCGACATCGACCTGGACGTGGCTGCGATCTTCGACCCGTTCGGCAATGCGGTGCACACCGCGCTCACGTTTCCGGTGCACGGCGAGGACGTCCTGATCACTGGCGCGGGGCCGATCGGCATCATGGCCGCGATCGTCGCCAGGCATGCGGGCGCGCGGTTCGTGGTGATCACCGACGTGTCACCGTACCGGCTCGAGCTGGCCAGGAAGGTCGGTGTCACGGTCGCTGCCGACACCAGGGAGAGGTCGCTGGCCCTGATCATGACCGAGCTCGGCATGCGCGAGGGGTTCGACGTCGGCATGGAAATGTCCGGCAAGCCGCAGGCGATGCGCGAGATGCTCCCCGCGATGACGCATGGCGGCAAGATCGCGATGCTTGGCCTGCCGTCGGACGAGTTCCCGATCGACTGGGGCCACCTGGTCCTGAACATGATCACCATCAAGGGCATCTACGGCCGGGAGATGTTCGAGACCTGGTACTGGATGTCGGTGCTGACCCAGATGGGAGTCGACATCAGCCCGGTGATCACGCACCGGTTCGATGCCGCCGATTTCGAAGCCGCGTTCCAGACCATGCGCGAAGGCAACTGCGGCAAGGTAGTGCTGACCTGGGCGCAGCCCTAGGCGGACCTCCCGGGTGCCGGGATCGCGCCAGACAGCCAACGAGTGCAGGAGGCCGATGATGTTCTCCACAGTCGAGCCCCAGATCGCCGGCGAGGTCGCCAAGATCAGGGCGGACGGCTTGTTCAAGAGCGAGCGCGTCATCGCCAGCCCGCAACGTGCCAGCATCCTGGTCGGTCAGGGAGCGCCAGTCCTCAACCTGTGCGCAAACAACTATCTGGGGCTGGCCGACGATCCGCGGATCATCGAGGCCGCCAAGCAGGCGCTTGACCAGTGGGGCTTCGGCATGGCGAGCGTGCGGTTCATCTGCGGGACGCAGGAGCCGCATAAGCAGCTCGAGCAGCGGATCTCGGAGTTCCTTGGTACCGCAGACACGATCTTGTACCCGTCGTGCTTCGACGCGAACGGCGGCCTGTTCGAGACGCTGCTCGGCGAGGACGACGTGGTGATCAGCGACGAGCTGAACCACGCGTCGATCATCGACGGGATCAGGCTGTGCCGGGCAGGCCGGCTGCGCTACCGCAACAGGGACATGGCGGACCTGGAGGAGCAGCTGCAGGCCGCGGCGAACGCGCGTCGGCGGCTGATCGCGACCGATGGCGTCTTCTCGATGGACGGGTACGTGGCGCCGCTGCCGGAGATCTGCGACCTTGCCGAGCGGTACGACGCCATGGTCATGGTGGACGACTCGCACGCGGTCGGGTTCGTCGGACCGACCGGCCGCGGCACCCCCGAGCTGCACGGCGTGACCGACCGGGTCGACATGCTGACCGGCACGCTCGGCAAGGCGCTCGGCGGGGCGAGCGGGGGGTACACGAGCGGGCGCCGGGAGATCGTCGAGTTGCTGCGGCAGAGATCGCGGCCGTACTTGTTCTCCAATTCAGTGGCGCCGGCCGTCGTGGGCGCGTCGCTGAGGGTGCTCGACTTGCTGGAGTCCAGTGACGACCTGCGCGCGCGGCTGCGCGAGAACACTGCGTGGTTCCGCGAGCGGATGACCGAGCTCGGGTTCGACATCCTGCCGGGAGACCACCCCATAGTCCCGGTGATGATCGGCGATGCCGCCAGGGCCGCGCGGCTGGCTGACCTGCTGCTTGGCAAGGGCGTGTACGTCATCGGCTTCAGCTACCCGGTGGTGCCGATCGGCAAGGCCAGGATCAGGACGCAGGTGTCGGCCGCGCACACCCGGCAGGACCTGGAACTGGCTGCGAACGCCTTCGAGCAAGCCCGCGAGGAACTCGGCTAGCCGCGAGCCCCCCGGTCACCCTCCGGCGAGGAGGTGGCGACCTCGTAAGACCACAGCTCGCTGTGGACGCCGACTGGCGGGGGCGCCTGCCCGCCGCTGCGCTCGGCGGCAGATCGGTGCCCATGCAGGAACGCGGGCGAGCCGACCCAGGCGCTGAACGACTCC
>JASHXW010000377.1 GCA_030043395.1 Streptosporangiaceae bacterium | reverse complement strand
TCTCCAGGCCGATGCGCTGGCGGTCAGCCGCCTGGTAGGGCCCTGTTTCCGGCAGCTGCAGGATCTCTTCAGCCAGTTCGAGCGCCTCGCGGAGCAAGAACGCCATCCGGGGCCGCGGTGCCGTCTGCCACTGGTGGCGGTTAAGAAGATCCTCGACGTCCGACATGACGTTGCGTAGCAGCTGCTCCGATGGCTCTTCGCCCCCCTGTTCGCCCGCCTCTTCGCCTGCTTCCGCTGGCTCCTGGTGCTGTTTCACATCAGTCAGCCTGCCACCGCTTCGCGCGCCGGCGGGCTTACTGCCATCCTTTGCACGTGACGGAGCGCATCACAGCCGACCGCGCCTCGCAGCCATGCACGCGCTTGGCGGAGCAGATACCCGGTAGTCGGCTCTGGGGCTGGGCGGGCCCGCTCCTGGTGACTGGCCTCGGCGCCTTCCTGCGGTTCTACCGCCTGGGCGTCCCGCATGCGGTGGTCTTCGACGAGACCTACTACGTGCCCGATGCCTGGTCGATCCTGCGCCACGGCGTCGAGATCAACCACTTCAGTACCGTCAACAAGCTGCTCGCCCGGGGCAGCACCCACATCCTGATGGGCACTCAGGGCGAGTACGTGGCGCATCCGCCGCTCGGCAAGATCATGATCGCGGTCGGCGAATGGCTCTTCGGCCTGACTCCCTTCGGCTGGCGCTTCTCGGTTGCGGTCGTGGGATCGCTGGCCATCTTGATGACGGCCAGGATCGCGCGCCGCATGACCCGCTCGACCGCCCTCGGCTGCGTCGCCGGGTTCCTGCTAGCCATCGACGGTCTTGAGTTCGTTCTCAGCCGCACGGCGATCCTGGACATCTTCGTGATGTTCTGGGTCCTGGCCGCATTCGGGCTGATCCTGATCGACCGGGACCGGACCAGGAACCTGCTGGCGGCGGCTGCGGAGCGGGCCGGTCCAGACGGCCCACTGCGGTCGCCAGGCCTTGGCATCCGCTGGCTGCTCGCCGGGGCGGGCGTTTGCCTTGGCCTGGCATGCGCGACAAAGTGGAACGGCGTCTGGTACCTCATCATCTTCCCGGCGCTGGTGATCGCCTGGGATCTTCGAGCCCGGCGGGAGGCTGGCCTGCCATCCCGATGGCGATCGGTCCTGCGCGCGAACACGCCGCTCCTGCCGGTCTGGTTCGGCATCGCGCCGCTCGTTGCTTATGTCGTGTCGTGGACCGGCTGGTTCGCCACCAGTTATGGATTCGACCGCAACGGGGCGGCCCTGAATGGCGGGCGGCCAGCCTCCACCCTCGTGGCGTGGCTGCAGTACCAGAAGTCGATGCTCGGGTTCGGCCTCGGCTTGAAGACTTATCAGACCTACCAGTCGAACCCACTGGGCTGGCTGGTCCTGGCCAGGCCGATCTCGTTCTACTGGAACTGCGAGCCGGCCAGCCAGTGCGCTCACTCGCCCACGGCGCGGTCCACCGCACAGGAGGTGCTCGCGATCGGAACCCCGCTGATCTGGTGGGGCGGCACGATCGCGCTGGCGGTCTGCGCGATCTGGTGGCTGAGGCGCCGGGACTGGCGTGCCGGCGCGGTCCTGCTCGGCGTGGCAGCGGGCTGGCTGCCCTGGATCTGGTTCTACTGGCACGATCACCGCACCGAGTTCTTCTACTACGCCGTAGTCTTCGACCCCTTCCTGGTCATCGGCATCGCGTTGTGCATCGGACTGATCGTCGGGCCGGCTGGTCCCTCTGGCCCCGTGCGCCCGGCGGGTCTCGCGCGCCGTCGGCGGGGCATGATCATCACCGGCACGTACCTGGCGCTCGCGGCGGCGAACTTCTGGTTCATGTATCCGGTCCTGGCCGCACAGGTCATCTCGCACGGAGCCTGGGTCGACCGGATGTGGTTCGGCAGCTGGATCTGAGTCGGACTGGCGCCGGAGCCAGAAGCGATATATCTTGAATCCGGAACTCAAGTGGACCAGGAGTCATCATGACGGCACCACCTCGCGACGACGAATCCCTCACCAAGCACGACGAACTGGCGATCTCCACTGCCGCCCTGGCCGACGTGCCGTGGGCTGCGGCAGGCGTGGCCGGAGTCGTGGTCTTCGGTGCTGACCTGGTGCTGCACCTCACGGGCGGGCACCTCGGGCTGGCAAGCTCCCTGTCGGCCGGAACCGTGGCGGCGGTCAGCGTGGCTGGCGGCGGCGCGGTCCTGCGCAGGCGCGCCAGCCGGGCTGCTATGTGGGCGCGCACCCACCCGTGGCGGTTCGCGATCCTCCCCGGAGTAGCTGCCGCGGTCCTCGTCTTCGTCATCTCCGTGCTCGTCGGCAGCGGCGGCATGCTTGGCGATGCCTTCACCGCGGTCTGGCACGGCGCGATCGCGTACGGCCTGACCGGCGCGGCAGGCATGGCAGCAGGCAACCTGCGGCGGGACAAGAAGCCTTTCCGCGGTTACTAGCGAGAGTAGATCGGCTCCTGCCCCGGGCGGCTCATGCTGAAGCGCTGCTGATTGGGACCTTCCCAGCGGCGCAGCGCCTGCCCTCGGCGGCCGCCTGGCCTACGGTCCGGCCCCCTGGGATCCCGGCCGGCCTCTTGCGGTCCGCAGACCCGGTAGGTCACCACCACGCTGCCGGTTCGCCACCAGCCGGGCCGGGTCGGCCACTGGATCGGAAGCACCCTCTCGACCGCGACGCGCCCGGTGCCGATCAGCCAGTCGTGCTCCCACGGGAAGGAGTACACGACGTGCAGGTCGCGCGGTCTGCGGTCGTAGGACTCCAAGACGCGCGTCAGCGCGGCGTGAAAGGTTTCACCGACAAACGGGTTGTACAAGAAGACGATGCTGGTGTCGTCCGGGATGGGCCACTGCAGGACATTGGCCTGAACGGTGCTCACGTCCCCGGCCCTCAGCCTGGCCCGAGCCCGCTCGATGTTCTGTTCAGAACGCCGCGCTAGCTCGTCGTCGAGTTCGATGCCGACGACTCTGCCGATAGGCAAGAGCCCGGCAATGAGCAGTGCCTTGCCCTTGCCAGAGCCGAGGTCCACGAACACGTCGGATGGACCGGGCTTCAGGGCTCGCAACGCGCGGCGCAGAGGCACCCACTGGCAACCTTGATACGGGCAATAGTCCGACCCGGCAGTAAAGATCGACTGCCGCGTGATGACCCTTTCCTCCGTCGAGACGCCCATGATTGCGTCGAAGAGCCTCATCTGAGCGTTTTCCGCATAGGCCACGAAGCGACCCGCTGCCCTGCGCGCTGGCTGCCGAACGACTGCCTGGACGATCCCGGAGGGACCCGAACCGCTCATGGCGGGACGATATCGGATCTGCAGGTCAGCCGAGCCGCAAAAACCACCTCCGCCGGGTGATGCCTCCCGCATGGGTACCCGCAAGCTTTGGGATGAACAAGCTCGCACCAGCCGGTGCGGCGCACTTCCGGGGAGGCCGCATGTCCAAGTCCGATGGAACCTTCGTCCTCGTGGCGACATACCCGAGCGAGACCGCGGCGCAGGAGGACTACGACAGCATCAAGCAGGCTCACGCGGCTGGCCTGATCGGCTCCTACGATGCGGCGGTCGTCACCAAGGACATGACCGGCAGGGTGCACGAGAACAAGGACGAGACAGCGACCCGCCATGGCGCGTGGTGGGGCATCGCCGCCGGAGCAGCGGTCGGGGTGCTCTTCCCGCCGTCGATACTCGTCTCAGCCGCGGCCGGCGGCGTGATCGGCGGCGTCAGCGGGCACCTGGCGAAGGGGATGTCACGCTCCCAGGCCAAGGAACTCGGCGACTTCATCGACCCAGGTCAGGCTGGCCTGGTGATCGTCGGCGAGACCAAGGTCGAGGAGTCGATCAAGCGAGCCGTGAGCCGGGCCGAGAAGCAGACGGCCAGGGAGCTGGACGTAAGGCCGAAGGACGTCGACCGCATCCTGCAGGACGCGACGAGCGGCATGTGAGCAGGCGGCCAGAGATTCGCTAGCTCGCGCTCCTAGGCAGGGCTGGTGCTACTTTCCGCGCTCGAGAACCAGGTCAAGCAGCCAGACGACCACGCCGACAAGCAGGGCCCCGAGCAGCGCGGGCACGAATCCGGTGATGTGAAACGGAACGCTGAGCTTCCCGCAGATCCAGCTGGTCAGCCAGAACAGCAAGCCGTTGACCACGATCGCGATCAGGCCGAACGTAATGGCGTAGGCCAGGCAGCCGATGGTCTTGGCGATCGGCTTCAGCACCGTGTTGACCACGCCGAAGATCACCGCGACCACCACAAGCGTGCCGATCTTGTCGGCTGTGGAGTGGGTGGTCACGTTGATGCCGTGGATGACATGCGTGGCAATCCAGACGGCTACCGCCGTGATCACGATCTTGATCAGGATCTTCATGGGCGCAATCTTGCCATTGATCGCGCCATGCCCGCCGATTCGTCATGAAACCGTGTCACTTTCGTTCGCTGCCGGACAACTTGCCCGAAGCATGCCTGTCCGTTAGCCAGCATGCGTTCGCTGCGCCTGCTGGACTCGCAGCCTTGGCACTGCAAGCATCGTTCTGGGGAAAACGGGGGATGCAAGTAAACGCCGCCGCCAGGTTTCACCGGCGGTTAGTTTGACCTGCCCGCGAAGGAGCGGGCGGCACACGGGGAATTCGGGGGATGGCGATGGGACTTGGCTGGTTGCTGCGTGATGACAGTGACCAGGTGCTCTCTGACGCCTGGCGGCGCTTGGCGTACCGCCCGAGGCACGGCAAGCGACCGCTAGCGATCCGCAGCGTGAACACAGCCGCAGCCGCAATCGAGTGGGCGCGCGACCGCTACCTGGGCGCCGGAGACGAGGACGGCCTGCCGGGTGTCCTGCTGGCTGATCCGCCTCGCGCGAGGAGGATTGACATGCCGAACTCCAGCTAGCCCCGCGATCCAGCGTCGTTGGCCGAGGTCATCGCGGCCTACTTCCACCGGAAGTGGACGAACAGGCGACCCCAGTTCTTGGAGTCCTTCTCGACCCGGTGGTACAGGGCCTTGATGTCCTTGCGCTCGAGGAACCGCAGGACGTGCTTCTTGAGCTGGCCTGATCCCTTGCCCGGGATGATCTCGACGACCGGCGCTTTGATCCGCACTGCCTCATCGATGATGTCCTGCAGCGCCTTGTCGATGTCCCTGCCGCGGTTGTAGATGTCGTGCAGGTCGAGCTTGAGCTTCATCGGCCGCCTCTGTAGGTCCGTCCTCGCTCCACGTTACGCTTCCGTGGATGCCTGGCGTGGTGTGTGTTCTCGGCGATGCGCACCTTGACGTGGTGGTCCGGGTCTCCTGGCCGATCGCGACCGATACCGACACTCCAGCCCGGACGACCGTGTCAGTCGGCGGCCAGGCCGCGAACGTCGCCGCCTGGGTCGTCGCGCTCGGCGGCCAGAGCAGGCTCATTGCCGCCAGTGCCACGGACCTCGCGGCCGCCCTGGTTCGCAGTGAGCTGAGCAGCCGCGGGGTCGACCTAGTCGGGCCAGAGGTCGCGGGTCAGACCGGAGTGATCGTGGCGCTTTCC
>JASHXW010000376.1 GCA_030043395.1 Streptosporangiaceae bacterium | reverse complement strand
TCGTCGAGGACCCGGCCGGCGACGACCATGTCGAAGGTGGCGTCCTCAAGCTGGGAGTAGGTCGGGAAGCCGACCCACTGCCCGCGGATCAGCGCGACCCTGATGCCACCGATCGGGCCGGAGAAAGGCAGCCCGGAAAGCTGGGTCGACAGCGACGCGGCGTTGATGGCCACGACGTCATACAGGTGATCGGGGTTCAGCGCCATGATCGTCTCGACGATCTGCACCTCGTTGCGCAGGCCCTTGACGAACGAGGGCCGCAGCGGCCGGTCGATCAGCCGGCAGGTGAGGATCGCGTCCTCGGACGGCCGGCCTTCCCGGCGGAAGAACGAGCCGGGAATCCGGCCCGCCGCGTACATCCGCTCCTCCACGTCGACGGTGAGCGGAAAGAAGTCCAGGTTCTCCCTGGGGTGCTTGGAGACAGTCGTCGCCGATAGCACCATCGTCTCGTCGTCCAGGTAGACGACGGCTGAGCCGGAAGCCTGCTTGGCCAGGCGGCCGGTCTCGAATCTGATCCTGTGAACACCGAGCTCGCCGTTGTCGATAACGGCTTCCGCGGTTTGCACACCCTCCATAGGGTGAGACCTCCTCCAATGAGGTCCCGCGTCCGCGCCCCTGTGGAGCGTCGCCGGCATCCAATCCCTCTGGACGGTAGCTGCCGACCGGTCTTCGATCGAAGCCCTCGGATCAGCGAGCGGGCGGCTAGCCGCGAGCGCGCAGATCCGAGAACCACTACCGAGGACCGGCACTAGCGCGTACTGGCGCTCCGGGCCTGGCCGCGGGACGTTTTTCGTTCTCGTCTGCATCAGCGTGCCCTGCCCCTGCGGGTGTCGGGCACGTGAACTTATTCAGTTGCGAACCGGCGGATGACCGCCAGGTCCTGGTCACCAATGTAGCGCCAACGGCCGGCGGTGAGCGATATCGCACAACGCAGCGTGAGCGCCCGGCTGGTGCGTGACAGGAAGCTACCGGCGCAAGCCGAGCTTCTCGATCAGCGCACGGTACCGGTTGATGTCCTCGCGCGCGAGGTACTGCAGCAGCCGGCGACGTCGTCCGACGAGCAGCAGCAGCCCGCGACGGCTGTGGTGGTCGTGCTTGTGCACCTTGAGGTGCTCGGTGAGACCATTGATCCGCTTGGTCAGCAGCGCGACCTGGACCTCCGGCGAGCCGGTGTCACCCTCAGTGGTCGCGTGAGCGGCGATGATCTCCTTCTTCACTTCGGTGTCGAGCGGCACAGTGTTCCCTTTTGTCGTGGTTCAGCAGGCGCCGCCTGATCGCGGGTATGGTTACGACGCGCCAGGCAGCGGGATGGCTCGGGCAGAGATGCCCGGAGCCGACTGTCGGCCAGCCGCATGAGGGCGCAGCTAGCCTGACCGGATACTCCGGCCACCTCATACGGTATCACGCCAGCCGCCCGGACTTAGCCCACCGCTTCCCTGGCGGCGGCGACATCCAGCTTCATCTGCTCGATCAGCTCGTCGACCGAACCGAACCTGACCATGCCGCGGAGCCGGATGGCGAACTCGACGGCGACATGCACCCCGTACAGGTCCAGGTCGTCGCGATCCAGGGCGTAGGCCTCGACGCTGCGCGTTTCGCCGCCGAAGGTCGGGTTCGTGCCGACCGAGATCGCGGCTGGCCAGCGCTCGAGCTCCGTGCCATCGCCATCCAGGCTCGCCAGCCAGCCTGCGTAGATGCCGTCGGCGGGGATGGCGGTATAGGGCGGCGGCTCGGCGTTCGCCGTCGGGAATCCCAGAGCCCGGCCGCGCTGGTGACCGCGGACGACAACGCCCTCGACCCGGTGCGGCCGGCCGAGATCCCTGGCCGCGCCTGCCACGTCACCCTCGGCAAGGAGGCTCCTGATCGAGCTGGACGAGACCGCCACGCCACCGTCGGTGAACAATGACACGCCCTGCGCGGTGAAGTCGTACTTCTCCCCGAGTTCACGCAGCAGGGCCACGTCGCCCGATGCCTTGTGCCCGAAGCTGAAGTTGTCGCCGACGACCACGGCGGCCGCGTGCAGGCTGTCGACTAGCACGAGCCGCACGAATTCTTGCGCCGGCAGGCGGGAGAACTCGACGTCGAAGGGCAAGACGCAAACGGCGTCGGCGCCAAGCCGCCCGAGCAGCTCGATCCGGAACCGCAGCGTGCACAGCAGCGGCGGATGCGAGCCTGGCCGCACGACCTCGTCGGGATGCGGGTCGAACGTCACCACCACGAGCGGCAGCTTCAGCTCGGCGGCGACCTCGGCCGCCCTGGCGATGATCAGGCGGTGGCCGCGGTGCACGCCGTCGAACACGCCGATTGTCACGACGGACCTGCCGAAGTTCGCTGGTATCTCAGGCAGGCCCTGCCAGCGGTACACCGTCTGGCTCCCTCTCGCTCCGCGATCAGCCGGGCAGTCCGGCACAACAAGCCTAGTGAACCCGGGACGCGGCGCCCGCGCGGCCGATCGATCGGCCAGCCGCTAAGGGACGAAAACGGCGAGCGGCCGCATCTCGCCGTCCAGGGCGGCGAGCAGGGCGATGAGGGTCCCGTCCTGGTCGAAGGCCGCGATCGGCCTGGCCGGCTCACCAGGCTCGGCCGCGCGGTCAGCGAAGCGACCGGCCTGCAGCCGCACGCCATGGGAAAGCAGCCGCGCCTCCTCAGGGGTCAGCGCCAGGCTGCTGAACGCGGACCTCGCCGCCTGGGCAAGCGGGGTGACCTCGAGTCGCTCAGCCAATTGATCAAGCGTTCTCGCCTCGCTGAGCTGGTACGGGCCGACCCGGGTTCGCCGCAGGGCCGTCAGGTGACCGCCCGTGCCCAGCGCGGCGCCCAGGTCGCGCGCGATAGCCCGGATGTAGGTACCGCTCGAGCACCTCACGCGCACGTCGATGTCCGCGAGCTCGCCATCAGTCCGCACATCGGCCAGGTCGAGCCGCCACACCGTCACTGGCCTGGCCTGAAGCTGCGGCGCGGCACCTGACCTGGTCAGCCGGTAGGCCCGCTGGCCGCCGACCTTGATCGCGCTGACCTTGGGCGGCACCTGCTTGATCTCGCCGGTCAGGCCGCCGAGGGCCGCGCGCAGCGCGTCACCGGAGATCTCGCTCGCCCGGACGCGCGCGCCGTCCTGGGCCGGGAGCGGCTCCCCCTCCGCGTCGTCGGTGACGGTCGACTGGCCGAGCCGGATCGTCGCCTCGTACTCCTTGTCGGTCAGCGACAGGTGGCCGAGCAGCCTGGTGGCCTTCTCGACCCCGATCACCAGCACGCCGGTGGCCATCGGGTCAAGCGTGCCCGCATGCCCGACGCGCCGCGTCCCGGCCAGCCGCCGGATCCTGGCGACAACGTCGTGCGACGTCATGCCGCCGGATTTATTAACAATTACCAGTCCGGACTCGGCCACTTCAGCTCGCTCAGCCGTCTTCGTCCTCAGGTTCGTCCGGCCTGCGATACGGGTCGGGATCGCCGGCGTGCACGGCGCCGGCGCGCGAGGCGGCCAGCTCGGCGTCGGCCTTCTTGGCCTTGGCCACCAGGTCCTCGATGGACTTAGCGCCCTCGGGCAAGGTGTCCTGCTCGAACGTGATCGACGGGGTGTGCTTGATCCCGGTCTGCCTGCCCACCTCAGAGCGGATGATCCCGGTCGCGCTGGCAAGAGCCGCCGCGGACTCGGCCTTCTCCTCATCCGACCCGTACACGGTGTAGAACACGGTCGCCTCCCGCAGGTCGCCGGTCACCCGCGCGTCCGTGATGGTGACGAAACCGAGACGGGGGTCCTTGATCCTGCGCTCGAGCATCTCGGCCACGATCTGGGTGATCCGCTCGGCGAGCCGTCGCGCCCTGGCTGGGTCCATTGGTGCTCACTCCCCCTCGTCGTTGAACAGCCGCTGCCGCGCGGACAGCAGCTCGATGCCTGGACGCGCGGCGACGAATCGCTCGCACGCTTCGAGCACCTCGACAGCGTGCGACGCCGTCGAGGCCACCACCGCTACCCCGATCTCCGTCCTGCGATGCAGGTCCAGGTAGCCGGTCTCGGCGATCGCCACGCCAGGGAACTTCCTGTGCACTTCGGCGATCAGGGGCCTGACTTCCGAGCGCTTCTGCTTCAGCGACCTGACGTCGCCAAGCAGCATGTCCAAGGTGAGCGCTCCCACGTACACGTCAGACCCTTTCGCGCCACGGCGGGCGCAGCCGGCGCCGGAAAGCGCCGGCCGGCCCGCTGCGGCCTAGCCCCTGCCCGTCATCAGGCCCGCGGCTTCTCCCGCATCTCGAAGGTCTCGATCATGTCGCCGATCTTGATGTCGCCGTAGCCGACGCCGATACCGCACTCGAAGCCCTCCCGGACCTCGGTGGCATCGTCCTTGAACCGGCGGAGCGAATCGACGGTCAGGCTGTCGGCGACCACGACGCCGTCCCTGACCAGGCGGGCCCTGGAGTGCCGCGTGATCGTGCCGGACCGGACGATGCAGCCGGCCACGTTGCCGACCCGCGGTACCCGGAAGATCTCCCTGATCTCGGCCGTGCCGAGCTGGGCCTCCTCGAACTCCGGCTTCAGCATGCCCTTGAGCGCGGCCTCGATCTCCTCGATCGCCTGGTAGATGATCGAGTAGTACCTGATGTCGACGCCCTGGCGCTGGGCAAGCTCGCCCGCCCGGCCGGCGGGCCGGACGTTGAAGCCGATGATGACGGCGTCGGACGCGATGGCCAGGTTCACGTCGTCCTGGGTGATGGCACCGACGCCGCGCCCGATCACCCGCAGCACGACGTCCTCGCCGACATCGATCTTGAGCAGCGCGTCTTCCAGCGCCTCGACCGAGCCGGACATGTCGCCCTTGATGATGAGCAGCAGTTCCTCGCGGGCGCCGGACTTCAGCGCGGACTCCAGGTCCTCCAGCGTGACCCTCGGGCGCCGCTGGGCGAACTGGGCGGTCCTGTCCCGCGCCTCGCGGCGCTCGGCGATCTGCCGTGCCAC
>JASHXW010000375.1 GCA_030043395.1 Streptosporangiaceae bacterium | reverse complement strand
CGCCCGGCTGTCGTGATCGCGGGCCAGGGTTAGCGCCTCGGTGAGGCTGGCCGTCGCTGCCGGGTAATCACCGGTGAGCCGCTGCACGACCCCGAGCTGAGTGAGCGCGGCTGCCTCCGCGCCAGGGTCGCGCGCTTGCCGCGCCGCGCCGATGGCGATGCGATGCAGGGCGATGGCCCGCCGCCAGTGCCCCTGCGTGAGCAAGAAGCCATTGAGCGTGGCGGCGAGCACGACGGCGTATCCGGGCCGGCCGTGGGCCGCCGCGAAGGCCACGGCGGCGTCCAGGTTCGGATACTCGGCGTCCATCCAGGCCAGCGCCTGGTCGCGGCCAGGAAAGTCGGGCATCGCGTCCGGCGGCGGAACCTTCGGCACCGGCGTCCGCCTGGCAAGGTGCTGACTCGCCGCGCAAGCCGCGTGCACGTAGTAGTCCAGGCTCCGGTCGATGGCGGCGTCGCGCTCGGCGACGGGGTCCTTCCTGGCCAAAGTCAGCGCGTACTGCAGGACGAGGTCGTGGAACTGATAGCGGCCAGGCGCCGGCTCGCTGAGCAGGTAATGGTCGTAGAGCGCGCTCAGCTCGCGCCGCGCGGTGGCCAGGTCGGTCCCGGTCAGCGCCGAGGCGGCGTACACGTCGAGGTCCGGGCCGACGTGCAGGCCCAGGCGGCGGAACAGGCGCCGCTGCCCGGTGCGCAGATGCTGGTAGGACAGGCCGAATGCCGACGTCACGGACACGTCCTCGGCAGACATGAGGGCCAGGCCGTGTTCTCCTGCGGCCGGGTGGCGCCCGGGCAGGCCTGCCGCCAGTTCCGCCGCCTGGCCTGCCGCGAGGTCCGCCGCCAGGCCGCTTGCGGTCCAGGCCGGATGGTGGTGGAGCTGCGCGGCCAGCAGGCCAAGCGCGAGCGGCAGGAACCCGCACAGCCGGCAGATCTCGCTGACCGCCGGGTCGCCGGAATCCAGGTCGGCCCGGTCGGCCAGCCGCTCCAGCATCTGCGCGGCCTCTTCCGGCGGCAGGGTTCCGAGGCTGACCGTCCGCGCACCTTCCAAGGCAGTCAGGTGCCGTCGGCTCGTGATCAGCACGAGGCCGCCCCCGGTGCCCGGCAGCAGCGGCCTGACCTGCTCGTGGCCGGCGGCGTCGTCCAGGACGAGCAGCAACCGCCTGCCATGCACGCGGTCGCGCCACAGGCCGGCGAGCGCCTCGACCCCGGCGGGCACCTGCTGGGCTGGCACTCCGGTGATCTGCAGCAGGCTCACCAGGGCCTGAGCCGGGTCGACGGGCGGCTGTCCCGGCGTGTGCCCGTGCAACGGCAGGAAGATCTGCCCGTCGGGGAATCTGCTTGCCAGCCGGTGCGCGGCGTGCACCGCGAACGCGGTCTTGCCGATTCCCGCGAGCCCGCCGATCGCGTGAATCCCGACCACGCTGTCGGAATCGGCGGCCTGGAGCAGCTCGCGGAGCTCGCGTTCACGACCGGTGAACGACGCGACGTCGCGGGGCAACGATCGGCGGACCAGGACAGTCGTCTGGGCCGCGCCGCCTGCGCCGCGGCGTAGTTCCTCGATCCGGTCGCGCGCGGTGGCAAGAGCACGAAGCTCCGCACCTGTCGCGCCGAGCAGGCTGGCCAGGACATCGAGCCGGTCTGTGGGCGGCAGCACCTTGCCGCTGAAGTAGTCGCCGATCACGCCGTGCGCGTAGCCGCTCCTCGCGGCCAGCTCGCGGTAGGTCAGCTCGGAGTCACCCTGCTGGCGGGCATGCCGACGGCGAAGCTGGCGGAGCACCCGAGCCAGCTCGTGCGGGCTGTCGATATCGTCAGCGACATGCAGCTCGTCGCTCCGGGCCACATTCTCCCCCCACCGTGCCATTACGGCGTAGTGGTTCCCAGAGTAACAATCGGTACCGCAAGTACGTTGTATCGAACAATCGCCGCCCAATGCGCGTTCATTGACAACCCGGTGCAGTTACCTGGGTAATCCACAGCACCTGCGGAGCTTTGTTCCCGGAAATGAGCCCTTGACCTTGGTATTCGAGCATTCGGTCGCCGTGAGATGGCGCGACACCGACGCCCTCGGCCACGTGAACCATGTCGTCTTCCTGACCTATCTCGAGGAGGGCAGGGACGCCTTCTACACGCAGGTCCTGGGAGCCGATCCGGTCTACGTGGTCGCGCGCATCGAGATGGACCTGCGCGGCGAGGTCATGTACGAGCACCGTCGCGTGACGGTCCGGATCGAGGTCGACGCCATTGGCACGACCAGCCTGACGACGCGCGAGACCATCGTGACCGAGTCGCAGGACGTGGTGGCGCGGGCACGCCTGGTGACAGTGCGCTGGGACGAGGACAGTCACCGGCCGATCCCGTTCAGCGATGCCGAACGCGCGCGGCTGACAGCGGCGATGAGCGACTGACGGCCTCATCGCGGCGGGCCGGGCCGGCGAGAGTGTGGCATAAGCTCGGTGCCGCTTTTATCGTTAACGCAGTTCTCCATCGCGACTGTCCCCACCAGGGAGCATCATGAGCACGGCTGACGCCAGTTCGCAGGACCGGGAGCCAGGCGGGCACGTCGACGTGCTCATCGTCGGAGCTGGCCTGTCCGGCATCGGCGCCGCGTGCCACCTGCGGGCTAAGGCGCCCGGCCTCTCGTGGGAGATCCATGAGGCCCGCGAGACCAGCGGCGGCACCTGGGACCTGTTCAGGTTTCCTGGAGTGCGGTCCGATTCGGACATGTTCACGCTGAGCTATCCCTTCAGGCCCTGGACCGAGCCCAACGCGATAGCGCAGGGTGACCAGATCCTGGGTTACATCCGCCAGACCGCGACCGAGTACGGAATCGACGAGCAGGTCAGGTACCACTCCCGCGTGCTGCGTGCGGGCTGGTCAGGGGCAGATTCGCGGTGGACGGTGGCCGTGCAGGACACCAGGACTGGCGAGGTCACCGAGCGCACCTGCGGCTTCTTGTACCTGTGCTCGGGCTACTACCGCTACGACGAGGGCTACACCCCCGACTGGCCGGGGCTTGAGCAGTTCGGCGGCACCGTCGTGCACCCGCAGTTCTGGCCGCAGGACCTGGACCTGGCAGGCAAGCGCGTCGTGCTGATCGGCAGCGGCGCGACAGCGGCGACGATCCTGCCGGCGATAGCTGGCACCGCCGCGGCGGTGACCATGCTGCAGCGCTCGCCTTCGTACGTGATCTCGTTGCCGAACGCCGACCCCATCGCCGGGCTGTTGCTCAAGCTCCTGCCGGCCCGGCGCGGCTACGCCGCAGTGCGCTGGAAGAACGCGCGCATCGCGACGTTCATCTACAACTTCTGCCGCAAGCATCCCGCCAGGGCCCGGGCGATGCTGCAGAAGGGCGCGGCTAAGCAGCTTCCAGGCGGCTTCGACATCGCCACGCACTTCACCCCGTCCTACGAGCCGTGGGACCAGCGGATGTGCATGGTGCCTGACGGCGACTTCTTCGCCGCCATCAAGTCGGGGAAGGCCGACGTGGTCACCGACCACATCGAGGCGTTCACCGGGGACGCCATCAAGTTGCGGTCGGGCACCGAGCTCGCAGCCGACGTGATCATCACCGCGACGGGCCTCAACCTGCTGCCGCTCGGCGCCATCGAGCTGGCAGTCGACGGGGAGCCCGTTCCGGTCTCCGAGCGGGTGGCCTACAAGGGCATGATGCTGGAGGGCGTGCCGAACATGGCGTTCGCGATCGGCTACACCAACAACTCCTGGACACTCAAGGTCGACCTCGTCGCTTCGTGCGTCACCCGGATCCTGAACTACATGCGGGACCGCGGGTACGCGATCGTCACGCCGCGGGTGCCGGACCCGGCGATGGCCAGAACGCCGTTCATCGACATGACCTCGGGCTACTTCGAGCGGTCCAGGCACATGCTGCCCTTGCAGGGCGACAAGGCCCCGTGGCGGCTGCGGCAGCACTACTTCAAGGACGCCGCCCTGTACCGCGGGCCGGTGGACGTGCAGAACCTGGAGTTCCGCGCCGCGCCTGCGGTGCTCGAGCCGGCCGGCTGACTCGCGCCCGCCTGACTCTGGCTGCCTCGCGCCCGCCTGACTCTGGCTGCCCCCCGCCTCGCCTTGCCACATCATGATCTTGAAGACTTCGTCGGCCCTTTTGCCGACTCACTCTTCGAGATCATGTCGAAGTGCCGCTTCAGGCCGGACCACAGGCGACAGCCGGCGCTCGTCTGGCAG
>JASHXW010000374.1 GCA_030043395.1 Streptosporangiaceae bacterium | reverse complement strand
GCCAGCGAGAGCCCGCCGCAGGAGTGAGCCCGCGCGAGCTAGCTCGCGTCCTGCATCGCCAGTCCGGCCGCGAACACATCGGGCCGGCGGTGCTGCAGGGATGGCAGGACGGCGCGGACCTGCGCGGTCATTTCCTGGTCGACCGTGCCCACCGCGACACCGGGACCTGAGCCCAGGTCGAGCCGCACTGCGCCCATGGGATCGACCAGCAAGCTGCGGCCGACGCCGGTCGGCGAGGAAGTGGGCGGCTCGTGCGGATCGGGTACCTGTCCGGATGCCGCGACCCAGATGGTGTTCTCGATTGCCCTGGCCCGGACCAGGGTGACCCACTGCTCTTCCTTGAACAGGCCTGCGGCCCAGGCCGACGGGATGACGATCAGGTCGGCGTCGCGGGCGGCGAGTTCCCTGGCAAGCTCGGGAAACCTGACGTCATAGCAGGTGAGGAAGCCGATGTTCAGCCCGGCCAGCTTGGCCGTGACGACCTCGGAACCGGGGGCGACGGTCTGGGACTCGCGCTGCCCGAGGGCGTCGAACAGGTGGATCTTGCGGTAGGCGGCAACTAGCTGGCCTGTCGCGTCGATGGCGACCATCGTGTTGTACACGCGGTTGCCTGGCGCCGACTCGAAGACGCCGGCCACCAGGGCGACCCCGCTATCGCGGGCGGCGGCGGCGAGCCCGGTGCAGAACGGCCCGTCAAGCGGCTCTGCCGCGGCGAGCAGGTCGGCCGAGAACCGTACCTGCGTTCCCTCGGGGAAGACCGCGAGGTCAGACCCCTGCTGGCTGGCGGTTGTCAGTGCGGACTTGACCCGGCCGAGATTGACCGACGGCTGGGTGCTTGCTGGAATCTGGCACAGGGCGACTCGCATGAGCGAAGCGTACTTCGGGTACGCGCTGCCGCGTCGCCGCTGTGGTGGCTGGCCGGGTCACGCGTGACCGCGGCCGCCCGGCCGAGGCTGTGGTCCGGCTGTTGTGGAAGTCGAGCAGTCGCCGCGCGAGCCGCTCGGCTGCTCCGGGTGCCTGGCTGCCCAGGCTGCGTGCTTGCTCCTCGCGCAGGCTGGCGAAGCTGACCAGGACGATGGCCACCACCGGCACCGCGACCGCGACGGCGGCTACCGCCGCCACCAGGACCATCCATGTGCTCACTTGCTCTTCCTCTTTTCTTCTCTCCTGGATCGACGCTCGGTGTCCGGTCCCGGTTGCGTCCCGCGTGGCGGTTTGCTCGGTGCCCTTCTCCGGTTTAACATCGATCCAATGTTCCGGCTGTTCCGGCTCATCTAACTCATACCAAACAGTTGGCTGTTCCAAACCATAAGAAGGGGTAGCAGTCCTCTATCCCGGAGGTGACAGTCTGGGCGCCGGAACGAGGGACTCGAAGGAGGTCGATTCAGATGGCGCCGGCCAAGTACCAGCAGATTGCCGACCGCCTGCGCGACCAGATCGACGCCGGCGTGCTGCAGCCGGGGGAGCGGCTTCCGAGCGAGCCTGACCTGGTCGAGCAGTTCGATGCCTCGCGCAACACGGTCCGGCTGGCCATCGCCCTGCTCACGAACCAGGGCCTCGTGGTCACCAGGCAAGGCCTCGGGACGTTCGTCACCGAGCCAGCGCGGCCGTTCACCGCGCTGCTGTCCAAGATCGCGACGCAGCCGGCCGACCAGAGCACCTCCACGATGCTGCCGGAGGTCAGCAACACCGACGAGGAGCCCGAGATCCTGCGGCAGTTCGTGGAGAAGGTGCCGGCCTCTGCCTCGGTCGCCGAGAAGCTGGAGATCGCCGCTGGCGACCTGGTCGTGGTCAGGCGGCGCAACAGCGCGATCGGCGACGTGCCGTGGATGATGATGGCGTCGTATTTCCCGCTGGACGTCGCGGAGGGCACGCCACTCGAGCAGGCAGGCAACATCACCGTCGGCAGCATCAAGCTGCTCGCCGACCTCGGCTTCGAGCAGGTCGGCTTCGTCGACGAGATCGGCGCGAGGATGCCCAATGCCAGGGAGTCCGCGTTCTTCGGCCTGCCGGCCGGCACGCCGGTGGTCCTGGTCAACCGCACTGCTTACACCAAGACCCGCCCGATCAGGATGACCAGGTATACCTACCGGGCAGACCGGGTCAGGCTGACCCACGAGGTAGGCGCCATCCCGAACAGGTAACCCCGAACGCCCGCACGCCCGCTGGGGCCAGCCCGCGCGGGAGCGGACCTGGCTACTTCTTCGTGGCCAGCGCCGCGAGCTCCCGGACGAAGTACTGCCCGTCGACGGTGCCCAGCCCGGAGGCGAGGTCGTAGCCGGGAACCGCGTTCCAGCCCTTGACGGTGTAGGTCTTGCCCTGCTGGAAGAACGAGACCGTGTTGTTGCCCCTGGTGATGTCGACGATGCCGGGGTCCTTGTCGGCGGCCATCTTGTACAGGTAGCCGTTAATCATCCCGATCGGATGCCCGGCGACCTGATCGGTCAGCGCGATCACGCCGGCGAACAGCGGCGTCGCCTCGCTGGTCCCGCAGATCGTCTGCCACCCGCCGCCGTCGAAGCTCTCGTAGACGTCGACTGGCGCGCTGCAGGCTGCGCTCATCGAGATGTCCGGCACCCCGCGGTGGTTGCCGACGACGGATTCCACGCCGTTCTGGAACGACGGCCGGCCGAAGATGACCGACTTGCCGCCGCCGCCGGCCTCCGGTGGTGAGCCCCCGTCGTTCCAGACCCGGTCAGGGGCGCTGCGCTGGCCATTGGCCTTCAGCGTCAGCTGCAGGCCGCCGACGCTGGTCACCAGCGGATCGCTGGCCGGCCAGGACGTGACCGGGTAGGTGTAGGACAGGTTCTCGTTCGTCTGCATGTCCGTCGCGCCCTCGTCGCCTGACGCGCTCACGACGGTGATGTCATGCGCTCGCTGCGCTGCCTCGATGTAGGCGCCGCGCAGCGGCCGGAGCGTGCCCTTGGGGAAGGTCTCCTCGGTGGCACCGAAGCTCTGGCTGATGACCCCGCCGAGATGGTGCGCGATGACGTACTTCTCCGCCTTCTCGATCTGCGGGAACCCGCTCGTGCCCTCGTTCTCCGAAACGGGCGTCTCGACGAGGACGATGCTGGCCCCCGGGGCCATGGCGTGCGCCCACTCCACGTCGAGCGAGGTCTCGTCGGCCCAGTCCTCGCGGGTCGCCGTCGGGGTGAACTTCGGTATCGGGCCGGCCGGGTGGATGATCTTCAGCGACGGCGGCGCGGCCAGGTGGAACTGGCGGTCGAACACGCCCAGGTCGTGGGCGATGGTCGGCGAGCCGAAGCTGTCGACGATCACGATCGACTGGCCCTTGCCGTCGATGCCGGCCTTGCGCAGCGGGTTCAGCTCGTAAGCGGTCCGAATCTGAGCCGGCGTGTACCCGCCGTCCAGTGACGGCGCGGCGAGCCCGCTGGCGACCACGTGCACCAGCGGGACGATCGAGATGGTGGCCGTCCGGTGCGCTCCTCGCGGACCAGGCGCCGGCTTGGAGCCGGGCAGTGCTGCGAGCCCGAGCAAGGCTGCCACGGCAGCGCAGCCAGTGAACGCTCGAACTATCCCGCGGCCATGAAGCATCAGAAATCCCCCACCCAGGCACGTTTCATGAGGTGCACCGTTTTTCTGGACGCAGCCACGATATCGGCTTGGCTCTGCCGCGCGCCAGAATCGCGGTACCGTCGGGGCATGCTCGCCCTGCTCCTGGTGGCTGCCTCGGTCGGCCTGTCGAACCTGGTGGCCTCGGTGGGGATCGGCGCGAGCGGAGCGGACTTGGCGACGCGAGTCCGGGTGGCCGTGGTCTTCGGCCTCCTGGAGGCCGGCATGCCGATAGCGGGGCTGCTGATCGGGGACGACGTCGCCGGAGCGATCGGCCGCCAGACTCGATGGGTCGCCGCGGCGCTACTGATCGCTGTCGGCGGTTACGCGATCTGGGCGGCTGTCGGGCGGCGTCCTGCCGCGGCGGGCGGGGCTGGGCACGACGCCACCAGCCCGGCGCTCAGCCTGGTGCGCCTGGTGATCACGGGGCTGGCGCTGAGCCTGGACAACCTGGTCGTGGGCTTCGCGCTCGGCACCTACCAGGTGAGCATCGTCGCCGGCGCCATCGTGTTCGGCTCGGTCAGCACGGTCATGTCGCTGGCCGGCCTGGAGATCGGAGCCCGCCTCGGCAGGCGCATCGGCGAGCGCGGCGAATTGCTCGGTGGCTGCGTCCTCGTGGGCGTGGGCCTGGCCATCGGCCTGGGCATTCTCGGCTGAAGCTACTCCTGCAGGCTGAGCGCCGCCTTGGGGCACGAGCGGACGGCGTGCCGCACCGGATCGGCCAGCCGTTCAGGCACTTCGTCGACCTTGATGTGCAGGAGATCCTCGTCATCGACCTCGAAGACTTCCGGGACCAGTCCGGCGCAGACCGCATTGGCCTCGCACGCGTCGCGATCGACTTCCACTCTCACCGCGGGCCTCCGTCTCAGCCTGTCTCCTAGCGAGTATGCCTACCTTATTGCCCGTGCACGGCCGGGCGGTCCGGCAGACTTGACGTCATGACCTTCGTCCTGCCCGATGAGCACCGGCGCTTCGCAGAGGCGGCCAGGGGCTTCATGCCCCCGGCCGAGGGAGAGGCGTTGTTCAGCACCGCCGCCGCGTATGCGCAGGCCGGCCCGATCGTCGAGATCGGCACGTACTGCGGGAAGTCGACGATCTACCTCGCGTCGGCTGCCAGCCAGGCCGGCCAGGTGGTGCTCACCGTGGACCACCACCGTGGCTCGGAGGAGAACCAGGCAGGCTGGGAATACCACGACGCCGAGCTGGTCGATCCGGCGGTCGGGCTGATGGACACGCTGCCGTGGTTCCGCTCGACGCTCGCTCCGACCGGGCTCGAGCCGCACGTGATCGCGATCGTCGGCCGTTCGGCTGAGGTGGCCAGGCTCTGGCATGAGCCAGTCGGCATGCTTTTCATCGACGGCGGCCACACCGACGCTGCCGCCACCGCCGACTACGAGGGCTGGGCGCCAAAGATCACGCGCGGCGGCGCCCTGGCCATTCACGACGTCTTCCCCGACCCGGCCGACGGCGGGCAGGCGCCCTACCGGATATACCTGCGGGCGCTCGCTTCCGGCGCATTCAAGGAGATAGGCGTAAACGGCTCCTTGCGCGTACTCGAGCGCATCGGCGACGGTATCGGCTAGCTGGACTCTGGGCGCCGCAGGTGGCTGCGCCGAGCTGGCTCAGGCCGGTATCAGCTCCTTGACCAGGGAGACCGACGTGTCGGTGACCGTGAATCCGAGCCGCTCGTAGACCCCGAGCGCGCCTGTGGGGGAATCGGCATCGACTCCGAGCGAAGCGGTCACGTAGCCGTCCTTGCTCGCCGCCAGCAGCACCTCGGCAAGCAGCGCCGTGGCGACGCCGCGATTGCGCGCGACCCGCCTGACGCCGACTGTCGCGATGTAGACGTCGCGCAGCCCCTTGACCTCGTTATAGGCGTCGTACTCCTGCGACAGGATCAGGCCCACGGGCTTGTCGCCCAGGTAGGCCAGGAAGGTCAGGTGCGGCCGGAGTGCCCGGGACCGCAGGTAATGCGCCCAGGTTTCCTCGTCGAGCTCGTTGGACCCCCAGTGGTCGCGGAACGACTCGTTCCTGATGACGAGCGCGTCCGCCGACAGGCCCGGTGCGTAACCGATGATCCTGACCTCATCGGGAACCGGCGCGTCCGGGATAGGCCGGGTCAGGTCGCGGCTCATGGAATGGAACCAGCGCGTCTGCTGGTAACCGGCGGCCTGCAAGAGCTCGATCGCGTCCGTGACTTTGGCCAGGTTGCCGCCAACGAGGGAAAGCGGCAGGCCAGGAAATCGCTCGTGGTGCAGCGTGACCGCGGCTTGCTCGGACCACTCGAGCAGGCGGGTTCCGATCCCCAGCCCGCGGTACTTCGGGTGTACCAGGCCCCACTGGCGCACCTGGTCATCGCCATCCGACCCGGTGACCGCCGCGTCCGAGGGCGGCTGCAGCAT
The DNA here is from genome assembly GCA_030043395.1 of Streptosporangiaceae bacterium. The sequence continues at coordinate 3,449 of JASHXW010000374.1, read as the reverse complement.
GACGAACCCGATCATCGCGTCGCCGTCGAAGACGGCGAGCGAGCCGCGGGCGAAGTCAAGGCGCGGGTCGTCGAACTCCTCGGCCAGGTCCTCTTCGCCGAGTATCTCGTCGTCGTGGTCCGCCGCCTGGACCGCGGACACCAGGCCGGCCCAGGCGCTGACCTGGCTCTGGTCGATCGGCCGCCAGCTGAACTCCGTGTCGATGCCCACCTGCGGAGTGTGCAACGCGGCAACCAGGGCAGGCAACGGAATTAGGCGGGCACTCCCTCGGCGGCCTGGCCGCGCGGGTCGCACCCGCAGGCGCCATCGCCTGGCAGCTGGACGATCGCCGGGTCCGCCGCGACGTCGGAGAAGATCGACGAGCCAGCGGTGGCGCCGCACAGGACGTCGGCGGCCAGCACGATCGCCGCCGCCGTGTAGCTGCTCTGCTCATCGGGGTAGTGCCGCTTGGTCACGTACTGCCAGCCGGTCCAGTAGGCGCCGCTGGGATCGCGCAGCAGCTGGATCCGGTCCAGCAGGTCGAGCGCGCCAGGCGTGTCCCCGGTTACCTCGAGCGCGATCGCCAGCTCGGCGGTCTCTGCCGCCGTCACCCACGGCTCGTCGCTGACGCACCGCACGCCGAGCTCGGGAACGACGTAGGTTTCCCAGCCATCGGCGATCCGCTTCGCCGCCGCTTCGCCGCGGACCGCGCCGCCGAGCACCGGGTAGTACCAGTCCATCGAGAACCGGCTCTTGTCGGCGAACGCTTCCGGATGGCAGGCCACTACGTGGCCGAGCTGGTCGGCGGCGAGCTCCCAGTCTGGCTGCGGTTCGCCAAGGTAGTCGGCGAGCGAGATCGCGCACCGCAGGCTTGAGTACATGCTCGAGCTGCCAGTAAGCAGCGCGTAGCTCTCTGGCGTGCCGTCAGCAGCCCTGCGCCAGATGATCTCGCCGCGCGGTGCCTGCAGGCCGAGCACGAAGTCCATGGCGGACCGTACGGTCGGCCACATCCGCTGCGCGAAGCCCGCGTCGCGGCTGACAAGCAGCTCGTGCCACACGCCGACGGCGCAGTACGCCGCGTGATTGCTCTCCGTGGTGAGGTCGGCCTCGCCGCCGGTCATCTTCCTGCGCCAGGAGCCGTCCTGGCGCTGGGCCGCGCGAAGCCACTCGTATGCCCGCCGTGCCGCGTCCCGCAGGCCGCACACGCTGAGCGCCATCGCGCACTCGACGTGGTTCCACGCGTCGACGTGCCCGTCCGGCCAGCCGATGGCGCCGTCGGCCTGCTGCACGGCTGCGATCGCTTCGCCCGTGCTGATGATCTGGTCGGCGGTCAGGATTCCGGCGACCTCGGGGATCCATGCGGCCGCGTCGGCCCGCTGCGGGCTATCGGAGCGCCGCATGCTTGTCCGCGTAGACGACGAGGCTCTTGCCGATCAGCGGGTTCAGCGCCTGGTCGGCCAGCCTGGTCGCGGCAGGCTTGCGCATGATGTCCCAGACGAGGAGCTTGTGATACGCGCTCGCCAGGGGATTGCTGTCGTCATGCACGCCGACGGCGCACTTGAGCCACCAGTACGGCGAGTGCAGCGCGTGGGCGTGGTGCGAGCCATGGACCACCAGGCCCGCGCTGGTGAGCTTCGTCACGAGCTCCCGGCGGGTGAAGATCCTGACGTGGCCGCCCTCGACGTTGTGGTAGTCGTCCGACAGGCTCCAGCAGATCCGTTCTGGCATCCAGGCCGGCACGGTGACGGCGGCCATTGCGCCAGGGCGCAGTATCCGCGCGATCTCGTTCATGGCGCGCTGGTCCGCGGGGACGTGCTCGAGTACTTCGGCGGCGATCACCTTGTCGACCGAGCCGTCGGCGAAGGGCAGGTGCGTCGCGTCACCGACGACCGTCCGGATCGACGCGCCGGCCGGGATCTCGCCTGCCTCGCGCATGCCAGCGGCGATGGCCGCGACCTTGGCGAGCTCGCCAGGGTCGGTGTCCACGGCCACGACCCTGGCGCCGCGGCGCGCGGCCTCGAACGCGTGCCTGCCGGCGCCGCAGCCGAGGTCAATCAGCCTGTCTCCTGGTGAGATGCCCAGCCTGGAGAAGTCAACGGTCAGCATCGCCTGCTCCCGCTCGCCCCGCGATCGCGCGCCGGTACTCGGCCACCGTGGCGCGAGCCACCGCCGACCAGGCGAACCGCTCCTGGACCCTGGCCAGCGCGGCCTCGGACAGCCGTGCTCGCTCCGCTGGCGAGTCCTGCAGCCTGCGCAGGGCTACGGCGAGCTCCTCAGCGTCGCCCGGGCTGACCAGCATGGCGGCGTCGCCGGTGACCTCAGGCAGCGCGCCGGTCTTGCTGGCTATCAGGGGCGTTCCCGAGGCCATGTGCTCGACGGCCGGCAGCGAGAAGCCCTCGTACAGCGAGGGAACGACCGCGATCTCGCTGCTCGCTACCAGCTCGGCTAGCTCGTCGTCACTGATGCCGGTGACGAATCGCACCCGGTCACCAAGCGACAGCTCGGCGATCAGCTTCTCGGTCGGACCGCCAGGGGCCGGCCTGCCGACGACAGTGAGCAGCGCGTCCCTTTCGGTCACGAGCTTGGCAAACGCCCGCAGCAACGTCGGGATGCCTTTCACCGGCGAGTCAGCGCTCGCCACGGCGACGATGCTGCCGGGAACCCGGGGCGCGGGCCGCGGATGGAACAGCCGGGTGTCCACGCCGAGCGGTATCACGCGCACGTCCTGCGGCGCGACCTTGAAGTCACGGAGTATGTCCTCGCGGGACGACTCGGAGCCGGTCATCACGGTGCCGACCCGGCGAGCGACCCTGGCCTGCATCCGCACGAAGGAATACCAGCGCCACTTGGCGATCTTGGATAGCCCCTTGGCCTGCTCCAGCTCGATCCGCCGGTCCACGCTGATCGGGTGGTGGATGCTCGTGACCAGCGGCAGGCCAAGGCGCGGTATCCGGAGCATGCCGTAGGCGAGCACCTGGTTGTCGTGCACGATGTCGAAGTCGCCGGCGCGCTCGCGCAGTGCCCGGACCGCCCGGATGCTGTAGGTCAGCGGCTCGGGGAACGCGGCCGTCCACATCATGCCGACCTCGAGCAGGTCGATCCAGTCCCGGTACTCGCGGAACCCGGGGGTGCGGAACGGGTCCTCGTCGCGGTACAGGTCCAGGCTCGGCAGCGTCCTCAGCAGCGGCCCCGGCTCAAGCTCCGGGTACGGCTGCCCGGAGAAGACCTCGACATGATGCCCGAGTGCGACCAGCTCCCGTGAGACGTGGCGCAGGTAGATCCCCTGGCCGCCGCAATGCGGCTTGCTCCGGTAGGACAACAGCGCGACGCGAAGCGGCCGGCTGGCCGAATCCTGGCCATCTGACGCTCGGCCGTCCGACACCGTGGTCACGCAGGTCTGCCTCCTCGTCGCGGGCGCAGGCCGGGTGGTGCCGTTCGGGGCCCATCCGCGTCCCTGGCAGCGAACATTA
>JASHXW010000373.1 GCA_030043395.1 Streptosporangiaceae bacterium | reverse complement strand
CTGGCGCGCGTGCCCCAGCATGGTGCCGGGCCGAAACGGCAAGCGCATGGGTCGGCTGCATGGTGGCGCCCAGAAAGGTCGCGAGCGTGAGTACGACTGCGAGAGTTAGCATCCGCCGAAGGCCAGCCGCGCCCTGCGAAGTGTTCCTCGGCGTCGGGGAACTCCGCGCCGCCAGCATGTTCATCGTCTCCTCCTATCCGCGGGCGCTGGCGTCCCCTGCCCGGCCCCCGTCACCGGTCAGATGTGTTATCCGGCAGGTGTCACTTGCGGCTACGTAGCGCCGCCAGCAGGCGCTCCCCATCGGGGCTGCCCCAGCCGACGCGACTATCCCAGGCAGGCGCCGGCTGTGACGCTGACGGGCCGATCAGGTCAGGCACCGGCCTCATAACTCCTGGCCGGAGGACCGGATCGATAAAGAACGGCCTGCCCAAGGCCTGCCGGAGGCGGGCGAGCAGGCCAGCCCACATGCAGGCCGGAGATACGGGACTCACCGCGCTGAGCCAGCTGCCGTTGATGAAGCACAGGTAGCCGATCTCCTCGTCGGCCAGGGCGCATACGTCGGGTACGGCCCGCCCAGGCGGCTTGGGCGGGGCAGAGTGGCTAGGTGCAGGCCGCACAGAGCGGCGAGATGCGGGCCGCGCTGCACGCCGAGGTGCGGGTGGTATGTCGTCGCTCGGCCAGATCGTGCTCCGGGCGGGCGGACCAGGGATGCTGACCATGGGCTGCTCCGTCAGGCCGGCGCCGGCTTCGACCGCCCGGGTGGAACCGCACGCCAGCAGGGATGGGTGCGAGCCCGGCGCCGTCGGATGCAGCGTCCCGTCCGTCCAGTAGCCGGCGGGTGCGCAGACGCTCACGCCGGTCAGGGCCGCCGCGAGGATTCGGTCGCCTATCGCGCTGGCGAGCATCGGATAGGTCTCGTCCTCGTCCATCAGCAGGGGCAGGCACACCACATTGGGGTGGCGTTCCTGATCGAAAACGGCAGCCGCAAGGCCGTCGATGGTGCCTAGCTCGGTGTTCGGCGCCTGGTAGACGACCAACTTCGCACCCGGCGCAACCGAGCCCAGGATTTCCAGGCTCAAGACCAACTCGCCGTTCGCCTGCGGATCTGCGACAGGGTTGTTGGTCGCCCCGTCTACCGAAACCGTCTCTACAGCAGGAGACGGAAGGCCGAAGGCGGAGAAGTAAGTTCCCAGATCTGATCTGCGAAAGCCGCCATACAGGCTCACGATGGCGATGGTCGTTCCGGTCCCGTCATACTCAGCCGGGAACGAGTAGTAGGCCGCGAGCTGGTCGGCCCTGAATCCCCGCGCGCCGCCGCGCGTCACGGGAGGCGGAAGAAACATCCCCGGCCTATTCCTCGCCGTCTTCCTCGTCGTCGGGGTCCCCAAAGGTCGGCGACTCGAACAAGTCGTCGTCGCCCTTCAGGACGATGTCCGCGCTCAGGTGCGGCAACCGCTTCACCTGGATGGCTTCGAACAGAGGTGTAGCGGCCTTCGGCACCGAAGATGAATATCCCGCTGAGCCGGCCCAGCTGTAGCCCGCGCCGAATTCACCGCGACCAATCGCAGCTTTCAGAAGCTCCGCAGCCGGCCCCACTCCTGGCGCAACCGACAGCGAGATGTCGACGGTCTGACCACTTTCGCTTGAGTAGAACAGCCATGCCCCATCGGTCTTCATGACGGTGGTGATCAGGATGTCCTTCGCGTTCCACGCACCCTCGCGGAAGAGCGCAAGCAGGTACTGCTTGACCAGGCCGCGTCTGGTGAAGCCCCACTCGCGGCCGTTGCGACACAGGAACGCCACCTGGTTGGCCTGGCTGAACCGAAGCTGCAGGTGACCATCGACCGGGAGGGCCGGGCTGTCGACCCCAGCGCCGAACCGCTCCACTCGCGTGCCGACAGACATCCAGGCATCTGATGGCGAGCGAGCCGGCGCGAGGCTGGTGGCGCAGTCAGTCGCGCTGTAGCCGCGGAAGTCAGACAGCTCGCCGTCCTTCTCGAACCGGCCCTGGACCTTCCTGCCGTACGAGCCGGGCGACAGATCCTGGGCAAGCGGATACGCCATCCAGAATCTCGTGACTCCCCAGACGGCCTTCATGCAGGACACCGGCAGTTCGGGCATCAGGCCTCCTTCCTTTCAAGCTTCTTTTCGGGCTTCTCTTCAGGTCCCCAGCAGGAAGAATGGCGTCCAGAACCAGGGATCCATGAACGGCTTGTCATCATCGGCCGCTTGAGTCAGTCGCTTCGCGGCCGAACTGGCCAGGGCAGCCGCTGGCACGGCCCCGCGTAGCTCGGACGCCGTCGACATCGCGAGCCACTCCTGCGCCCTACCAAGGGCGACGCAAGGTTCCAATCCCGGAGCGCTCTGCCACAGGTCATAGAAACGTGACACTAGCAACAACGTGGCCATTTCATCGGTGTGCCAGAACGTCGCGATAACGCCGGCAGCGCCCGCCGCGATGAGCGCAGCCGGGATGCTCGTCATCTGAGTGACCCCCACCGCGCTCATGCCGCTGCTGCAGGCCGAGAGGACAACCAGCCGGGCCGAGAGCGCAGGGGAGTCCGCGAGATGCTGGACAGTCAGGATGCGCTGGTCGGCAATGTGCAGCACGCCCGTGTAGCGCATCCTGGCGTCGATTGTGCCGTGACAGCTAAAGTGCACGACTGCTGCATCAGGCAGGTCCTGCAGGATCCGGTCCTGAGTGGCGTCTCTCCCAGCGAGCTCGGTGACCGGGAAGTACTTGGCCACGGCGTCCCGTTCGTAATCCGCGAGCTGGAGCTCATCGAGCTGCACGGGTAGCGGAGCGGGATTATTGACCACGAGCGCGCCCGATCCGCGTGTCAGGGCGGCATTCTCCGTGCAGCGCAACCACGAGCGAGCGGAGCTCGCATACCTGATATACCCCAAATGAAACGGGAACCTGGCTACGCGCTCCCCGGTCGGCGTGGTCCTGAGCTGAATCGCGGCGTGCAAAGGCAGCAGCGCCAGAGTGCCCAGCGGAATCAAGAGGAACGGAATGTCCGCGCCGAGCCCCTGGAACACCGGGTACATTAGCGCGCCGATGCACTCAAGTGCCTTGATGAGAGCCTCGCTCGGGCCAGAGGAGCCTTGCGCGTACTCAGCGGCGAAGAAATCCTGCACGCCCGCCCAGATGTCCTCCTCCGTCATCGGATGGCAGACCGTAGCGATGCTCGCCGCGCCTTTCTGCACGGCCAGCACGGCGGTGCCCTTGTCCGTACTTGCGAGATAGGCAACGGGCAGGATCTGGGCGACCTCCCACACGTCTGCCCAGCCAGCTGGCGTCGCGAATCTGGCCATTCCGGGAACGGCGCGGACCTGTTCGACAGTCGCGTTCAGGCGAGCCTGCGCCTGCTGCCGGCCGACGGGGAGGTGACCGTACTGGTCGGGCTCTGCAGCTTGGTCATTCACTGATTTCTGGTCGGCTATGAGTCGATCGCGCAGGTCAGAGTGGCCGATCCGAGCCAGGCGGTCCAGATCCTGACGCTGCGTGCCTACTCCTGAAAGCAGGTAGGCGGCTCGCTCGAGCATTGTGACGGCTTCTTTGGCTCTCTCTTCGCGCGCATGGGCATAGGCACTGCGCGGAGCCAGGTGCGAGTACCTGCCGATCAGGTCCAGCCGTTTCAGGATGTCCGGGGTGGTGCGGAGCACGATCCGGTTCAGCGCGATGGCAGCGCCCTCGTAGGCTTCAGCCGCCTCGTCCCAGTTCTCGTTCTGCCACGCCCAGTCGCCCCACTGCCTGGCGAAGTCCAGCGCCTCCTGGGGCACCGGATCCACGCTGAGCATCCACGAGTCGCGATCCAGCCGCGCCGCCCGGCCGTCCGGCCCTAGCGAGCCGGCGGGCGGAGAGGAAACGGTTCGCAGGGCACACGCCGTCACGTGCAGAAGCTTCGGGTACAGCGGATCGTCCGCCGTGACCATCTTCAGCCCGCTCTCGGCCAGATGCAGAGCCCTGCCGGGCCGCTCTGCACGCTCTTGCGGGCTGGGCCCGCCGGACGCTGGCTCCACCGCCACGCTGTCCAGGTACAACTGCGCCAGCTTCCCGGCCGCTGCAGGTGGACGCAGCTCGGGCCGGACAGTGCCGGCGAGCATTTGTTCGAGGTGCCGGATCTCAGCCTCTAGCCGACTGGCATCAACCTCGCTGATAGGCACCTCCAGCAAGACCTCTGCGCACGCCAATTCGGCTAACGGCACCGGGCACGGAGAATTGTTACGCCAATTCCCCTTAATCGCTCATCTTGGTCCACAGCAGCGAATAACGCCAGTACATGCGGTGCCGGAATCGCGATCCTGGCAGGAGCCGCACGGCGAGCCGCCTCATCTGGCCGTAGGTCAGTGGAGGCGGCCAGATGACCGGCGAGGTATAGGTAGGTGCCGGCCTACCGCGGGATGCGGCCTGATGGAACCCGGCGCCGATCTTAGACGGGATCTCCAGAACCAGGTCGGCTGGCGATCCCAGCCCGGCTAGGCCAATCACGGCGAGCACACCGCGTGGCCTGAGCAGGTGGGCCATGCGACTGAGCGCCTGCTCGCCATCCATGTGGTGCAGCGACGCGATCGACGTGATCAGGTCAAACGATCCAGGCTCGAAGTCAGCCTTCCGAAAGTCGTCGAGCAGGTACTCGATGTCGCGCGCCTGCGGATGGCTGCGTGCAAGCTCGATGCTGCGCTCGTCCCGGTCGATACCTGTCACGTGCGGAACGACACTTCGGAGCCGCCGGGTGAGCGCGCCCTGGCCGCAGCCCACGTCCAGCGCGCGCTCACAGCCGGGCGGGACGGCCCTCATGATGTCGTCGTGAAAGTGGTTGTTGTGGCTCCACGGATCGGCGTCGACGCCGCTCATCGACGTCACAGCGGATCGGCCAGGTGACAAGCGCCAGCGTCGCACGCTGCCAGTGCGCCGCGCATGGCTCCCCGGAGCTTGGTCAGCTCGGCGATCTTGGCTTCTACCCGGTCAAGCGCCGCCTCCAGACGCCAGCGCTGGGACGCACACGAGGCATTGCCTTCGTCCTGTGCGCGTAGCGCGCTGATGACTTCGTCCAGCGTGAGGCCAAGTGCCTGCAGCTCGCGAGTCCGGCTGATCCTGGCGAGTGCCGTCTCTGAATACAAGCGGTACCCGCTTGTCGTTCGCGAAGGAGTCGGCAGGACTCCACGGCGCTCCCAGAACCGGATGGTGTCGATGCTCACGCCCGAGGTGCTGGCGAGTTCCCCGATCCGCACGGCCGCTCCCAGGTCTTGACTCTGAACCTAGGTCCAGACTTTACGTTGGACAGCACTAGGCCGCGATTGACATGGGAGTCGACGATGCACGCGCACCCTGTTCCGCCGGTGGCCTGCAGTCTGGCCAGCCAGCCCGAACTGCTCGCTGACCGGATCGATGAGTTCCGGCGCCTGTTCGCCGAGGCGCTCATCAGCCGCGAGCGGACGGCTGACGGAATCAGGTTCCGCCTGCGGTCTGAGCCGGCGATCGAGACGTGGGTCCGTGACCTGGCTCAGCGTGAGCACGCCTGCTGCCCGTTCTTCCAGTTCGACATAGCCGTCGGCGACGCGGAGATCTATTGGTATGCGACGGTCATCGACGACGACAGCGCGCGGCAGGTGCTCGACGAGCTGTACCAACTTGCGGGGCTGTGAGGGGCCTTGCGGCGAGCCTCCTCGACAGCGACGCCCCGCTCTTACACAAGCGCGTCAGTGAAGTCGTTGCGGAACTTACCACCCGGATCCAGCCGAGCCCGTAGCCGCTCGAAGTCCGGCAGGCGCTCGTAAAGGCGGGCTATGACGTCTGGGTTCATCGCGAAGAGCTTGCCCCAGTGCGGCCGGGTTCCGAACGGCGCGAGCTGACGTTCCACCAAAGGCAGCGCGCTGGTAACAGCCGCGACATCGTCGATCCAGGTGAAGTGAATCGCGACGGTGTCCCGCTGGTAACTCGGGCTCAGCCACAGGTCGTCGGCGGCGACTGTCCGGATCTCCGAGATCTGGACCAGCGGAGCGAGGCGGTCGCTCACCTGGTCCATCGCCTTCATCGCTTCGCGCGCCACGTGCCGCGGGAGCAGGTACTCAGATTGAAGCTCGGCGCCAGCGCTCGGCGTGAACTCGGGCCGGAAGTGCGGCAGTCGCTCGTGCCAGGGACCAGGAATGCCCAGCTGAGCGGTGGTGAAATCCGCGGGCATGCCAGGTACCGGGTGGCACGGGCCGTCGGCCAGCCGTCCGCCATGCCACCGCGGCCCCGCATCGCCCGGGTCCTGATCGGCGACCTGCTTCTTCAGCCAAGTCTGGCGGATTCGGGCACCGGGCTGGCTCTGGCCTGCCCAGTCGGTGAACAGGCTGACGCTGTAGCCGGCGGAGAAGATCTCGTTCAGGTTGTCGTCGACCTGGTCGCGCGGAAGATTCTCGTAGACGTACTGCCGGATCGTGAAGGCCGGGACAACATCCAGCGTCAGGCTGACGGCGACCCCAAGCGCACCGAGCGCCACGACCGCACCGCAGAACTCGTCCGGCTCGTCGGCCCGGCTGAGGGTGACGAGGTCACCGGACGCCGCAACGAGTTCGATCGCGGAAACAGCCGTGGCCAGGTTCCCGATCGTGTTTCCCGATCCGTGCGTTCCAGTGGAACAAGCTCCGGCAACGCTGATGTGCGGCAGCGAGGCCATGTTCGCCAGCGCGAACCCGTGGGCCTGCAGATGTGGGGCCAGTTCCGCATAGGTCAGGCCAGCGCTGATCCGAACCCCCGACCGCGCGGTGTCCAGCTCGATGAGCCGAGGAAGGCCGCGTACCGACACCTGGTCGCCCGGCGTGTCGGCGACTTCGCTGAACGAGTGCGCGGTGCCGAGAGCGCGGATTCGGGCACTGCTGGCAACCAGGTGTTGCAGCTCAGCCACCGAGGCAGGCCGATGGAGCTGGCGCGCCCGGAAGACGACGTTGCCTGCCCAGTTGGCTCTCTGCACGGTCATGGCTTAACACTAAGAACCGTTTCAGCCGGGTCTGCAATACGTGGATGACCGAGTGGACCTGGAGTCAGCGAGTACCACGGAACAGTTGTTAAACCAATCGGTTGACAAACCTCGGAGTTCAAGACTAGCTTGCATTCAACCGAGTAGTTGACAACAGGACAGGGGTTATGGCAGCCGATCAGCTCTCCAGGGTGTTCGCCGCCTTGGCTGACCCGACTCGCAGGGACATCGTCGCCAGGCTGGCGATCAGGGACGCGACCGTCAACGAGCTCGCCCAGCCATACGACGTGACGGTCCAAGCCGTCTCCAAGCACCTGAAGGTCCTGCATGACGCTGGCCTGGTCAGTCGCAGCAGGGATGCCCAGCGGCGGCCGGTGCACCTGGAGGCGGACGTGTTCGACCTGATGACCAAGTGGATCGAGCGCTACCGCCGGCAGGCAGAGGAACGTTACCGCCGCCTCGACGAGCTGCTTGAGGCACTGCCAGACGACGAGCCCGCACGTCCCGAAGGAGGATCGCAATGAGCAGGACAGAAACCCGCGAGACCGAGTTCATGCTCGATCCCCACGTTCCGCTCGCGCGGATCACGCGGGAGTTCGACGCCCCGCCGGCGAAGGTCTTCCGCGCGCACACCGAGCCCGAGCTCGTAGCCCAGTGGCTCGGGCCGCGCAGGCTCGCGACGCGGATGGACCACTACGACTGCCGTACAGGTGGCTCCTACCGCTACGTGCAGGTGAGCGACGAAGGCGACGAGTACGCCTTCCATGGCAGCTTCCACGAAGTGCGGCCCGCCGAGTTCCTGCTGATCCAGACATTCACGTTCGAGGGCCAGCCCGATGACGTGGCGCTGCAGCGGCTGGTGCTGGAAGACCTCGGCAACGGCCGCACAAGGCTCGTAGCGACCTCACTCGTCGAGTCCTTCGCCCTGCGCGACGCATTCGTCGCAAGCGGAATGCAGGCTGGCGTCCGCGAAGGTTATGAACGCCTTGACGAGCTGCTTGCCGGCTGATGGGTAGCGCAGGCCCGGCGGTAGCTCTGCGTCGCCGGGCCGGAACCGGCGCTTTTGCGCCGCGTTCAGTCATGGCAGTCCGCTCTCTGGCAGGATCTCGGATATGGCGGATGTGACCGTATACGGAGCCCCGTGGTGCCCGTCGTGCAAGAACGCCAAGGCGTTCCTGAGCTCGCACCGAGTCGCCTACAACTGGATCGACATCGATCAGGACGCCGAGGGGCTCGCCAAGGTCCAGGAAATCCAGCATGGCGGGCGGACTATCCCGACAGTGGTGTTCAGCGATGGTTCGACCGCGATCGCGCCGTCCGACGAGGAACTGGCAACTCGGCTAGGAATCGCCGTCCGGGCCGAACGCGACTGCTACGACCTGGTCATCGTCGGCGGCGGGCCGGCCGGACTGGCCGCCTCGATGTACGCCGCCCGTGAGGGCATCGATTCAGTGGTGATCGACTCCGGCGGGCTAGGCGGCAACGCGGGGGTCAGCGATCGAATCGACAACTACCCGGGCTTCCCCGAGGGGATCAGCGGCAGGGAGCTCACCGACCGGTTCGTCGCCCAGTCACGTCGCTACGGCGTGGAACTGGTAGGCGGCGCCCGCGTGGAGAGCGTCCATCCCGACCAGGCCGAGGAAGGCGACCTGTCGGTGCACCTGGCGAGCGGGCAGGAGCTCGCCGCGCACGCAGTCCTGGTCGCCACGGGCTCGACCTACCGCCGGCTGGGCATCCCTGGCGAGGACGAGCTGATCGGGGCGGGCGTGCACTTCTGCGCCACCTGCGACGGCCCGTTCTACAAGGGAGCCGACGAGGTCCTGGTCGTGGGCGGAGGCAACTCCGCTCTTGAGGAGGGGCTGTTCCTGTCGCAGTTCGCCAAGCGAGTGCGGATTGCGCAGCGCGGACCGGAACTGACCGCCTCGGCGCTCCTGCAGGACAAAGTGCGCGCCGACCCGCGCTTCGACGTGCGGACCAACGTGCGCGTCGAAGAGCTGCGCGGCAAGGGCAGCGTAAGCGAGGTGCTCGCCCGCGATAATGCCAGCGGCGAGCAGTTTTCCTGGAATCCCGCGGCAGTGTTCGTGTTCATCGGGCTGGATCCGAACTCGGCCTTCCTCGGCGCGGACGTCGAGCGTGACCAGTGGGGATTCCTGACAACCGATCTGGCCTACCGCTGCTCTGTACCCGGCCTGTTCGCTGCCGGAGACGTGCGGTCTGGCTCGACCAAGCAGCTTGCGTCGGCCGTGGGCGAAGGCGTAGCCGCGCTCCTGGCTATTCGCGGGGAGCTCCAGTCCCGCCACCACCTCAGCCGAGTCGAGGTCAACGCCTGACCTCGTCGCCGCAAGGCAAGCGCGCGCCGGACGACGCCCGCGCCAGGGCTCGCCGGATCATGGCAATGATGATGATGGCAGTGCTGATAATGGCCTGTGGATCTTGAAGCATACGAACTGGTGCTGTTGCGTACGCCTGAGAACGCGCCGGACTATCCGGACGATGTCCTTGAGCGCATACAGGAAGAGCATCTGGCTTTTCACGCCAGGCTCCGCGCGAGTGGCGAGGTCGTGACCAACGGCCCGGTCGCCGATCAGCCGGACCAGTCCTTGCGCGGGCTGACGTTCTACCGGACTGGTTCGCTGGCTCAGTCGCGAGAACTTGCCGAAACGGATCCGGCCGTCGTGGCCGGGCGGCTGGAAGTTGAGATCATGACCTGGTACTGCCGCCCAGGAACGATGATCCACCCTGGCCGCGCCGTTTCGCTGCCGTAGCGCCGAGTGCCCCGGCGACTGCCCCGGCGCCTCATGCTGCAGTCAGTCGTAGCTGGCCTCGATCAGCCACTGGCCGTCCACGACGATCCCGAGCCAGGCACTGCCGTCGATGGTGACCAGCTGGAACCTGGCTTTGCGGCAGGCGTGCTCTGGATCCCACCAGCGCTCGGTGACCGGCCACGGCCCGGTCCAGGCTGTGATGGCCAGCTGCCGGCCGCCGGCGACGGACAGCCTCGCCGGCTCGGCGGACACCTGGCCGCGACCGGTGACCGTGACTGGGACGCCTGAGCTGTCCGTGACCCTGGCAGGTCGCGGGGTCGGGTAGACCGTGGCCGGGGCTGGCGGAGGGATCCTCCCAGGCCAGGGCCGGTCGACGGGTCGGTCGGTCCAGCCGTCCCCGTCCGCGGTGTCACCGAACGGCACCTGCAGCATCTGATCAGACGGATTGCGGCCACCCACCCGGACCGGCTGCCGCACCGCGTCATGGCCAAGCATCGCCTGAACCCTGATCGCCGCCCGCGCCACCCTGTCGCTGACCACGGCATCGCCCCACAGGCCGAGCTGGCGGCCCTGGTCGTGCACAAGCTGGTCGGGGATCAGCCGCAACAAGCTGATCCCGCCTGCCTGGACTCCCTCGTCGGGGTGCACTCCCCCGTGAGCGGCATCACCGGTTCGGCCAGCTCGCCAGCCGTCGAGCTGCCAGCGCACCCGCTCAGCCACGGCGAGCTCGGACAACAGCCCGTCGTGCCGCCACAGCCGGGTGATCTCCTGGCCGTCATCGCAGATCACTTGAACTTCAAGGCGCACGCAACCCAAACCCACTGCGGCGAGCTGAGCGTGCATCTGCCCGGCCAGTGACTTAGCGGCGAACGCAACTCGCTCCGACTGATCGGCCGGAGGGTCGAACTCAAGCTGGACGGACAGGTCCGCCGACGGCGGACGCGCGGCCAGCGGACGCGGGTCGAGTCCTCGTGCCAGCCGGTGCGCGACTCGCCCCTGCGCGCCGAACCTGTTCCCAGCCTCGGCAGCCGGCAAGGCGGCAAACTCCCCCAGTGTCCTGATCCCCAGCCTGACGAGCAGGTCCGCCAAGTCGGGCTCGCCGAGGACGGTGACGGAGCGCGGCGCAAGATAGGCCGACGTCCCGTCGGGCGGAATGATCCTGACCGGCATCCGGCTATCGCCTGCCTGGCTGTCCCTGGAAGCCAGCAGCGCGGCGAACAACCCGTCCGCGACGCCTACTCCGCAGTCGAATCCAAGGCCGGTCACCGCGTTGACGATCTTCTTCGCCAGTTCCTGTTCGCCGCCGAAGTACCTGGCGGGACCACGGGCACCGAAAGCGCAGATGCCGGGCCGCAGTACCTCGATCCGCGGGCAGAACTCCTGCACCGCGCTAACCACCTGCTCGAATGCCCGGGCCTCCGGCCCGCTCGCCTGGTCTGCTGAGTCGTAACCCGCGAATTTCTGGCCAGGCGACGGCTGGCCAGCGGCCGGCTGCCCTGGCGTGGGCCAAGCGGGGCACCGGACGGCAGCCACCCGGCGCTGACGATGGTGCTCCGCAGGATCACCCCGCTGAGGCGACCCGTTCCTGTAGCCGGTCATCCAGTACTCGACTCCAGCCAGCCCGACTCTGGATCCGGATGGAAGCCGTCCGCCTTGCCCGGCGCACCTTCAGCCGGCGCGCTTCCGGTTGGCAGGGCGTCTTGCGTTGGCAGGGCGTCTTGCGTTAGCAGGGCGTCTTGCGTTGGCAGGGCGTCTTGCGTCAACACGGCGTCTTCGGTCGCCAGAGCGACTGCGCCGTCGGGGCCTGGTAGCCACAGCCAGCGCGCTCGCGATCGTGACCAGCTGCCACGCCCGTCCGCCACCACCTGAACCCGGCGTCCGCGCAACCGCCCGTGCCCAGAGCCGACCCCGGTCCACTCCTGGTCCGCAATCCGGAGCCTGACCTGCGCCCCGTCCCAGTCCCCCACGACGATCAGCACCGCCTGATGCCGTCGCACCGCGGCCTCTAGCTTGCGCCGTACTTGGGCGGGCGCCCGCTCAGGCGGGCGGAGCAGGACCAGGTCACAGCCGTCGAGGAGGGACACGGCTGCTGACGGCCAGTTCGTGCCCAGGTCGGGGATCAGCAGCAGCCGGGCGAGATCCAGCCCGGCGTCGGCCGCCGCGGCCACGCCGAGGTCAGGTATCCCTGCCGCCGCGCACCACGCACCTGAGGCCGCGGGCCCGGCAGCGAGCGCCAGGCACAGCAAGCTCCACCCGTCGGCCGCTACCACCGACCCGCGCTGGAGCGCTGCATGAGGCAGGAGGTCACGCAGGGCAGGAAGCACAGGGAGCAGGTCCGCGTCAGAGAGCACGCCACTGCCCGCGCCGACCTCACCGCCCGAGCGAACGGTACCCACTGCGAGCAGGTCAGCCAGCCCGTCTCGCCGGGTGCCAGCCCCAGGTGGGAGATGGCCGGGTTCGGGCTGGCGATCGCCAGAGCGCTCGGCCAGTTCGAGATGGGGCAAGCTGGCGGCGTGCGCCAGCTCGTCGAGATCCCCCGGCGGGACCGGCAGCGGCATGACCTGTGCGACCGCGGCTCCCATGCTCCCACTATCGAACACGTATTCGATTAAATCAAGGACCGGCCTGCGGCACTCGGACTGGTCTAGGGAGAAGCGGCAGGTACCAACGCGCGCCCTCGAAGAGCAAGGTATCCGCAGGCACTGACAGTGAGCCTCGCCACGCAATCGTCGCGTCACAGCTAGCGATTTCCATGATCCGGGTGCCTTTTACGCTTAATTCAGCGCAAAACTAACCCGGATCATGCAGGCGGGCCCCTCCGCTACTGGCGAACAGGCAGGCCGCGGAGCGCGTCGTGCGGGAGGACGGCGTGGACGCCCCAGGTGTCGTTCGCGACCTGGGTGATCCGCAGGTCGACCGCCGGGCTGGCCAGCGCCAGGGCAGCCGCCTTGCCGACGTGGTACATGTCCTGCATCCACGTCAGCATCGCATCCAGCGCATCACCCATCGCTTCGTCAAGGTCTTCGCTGAAGCCGAACGTGACCCGGCCCGCCGGAGTGACCGCGTGTATGCCAGGAACCGGCGGGTCTTCGAGCAGGTCGACCACGATCTCGGTCGTCATCGGGCACTCGATCGCGGTTCCGGCGACCTCTCCGTCGCCCTGAGCGGCATGACCGTCACCGAGGCACAGCAGGCCGCCAGGCACGGTGACCGGCAGATACAGCGTCGAGCCCGCGACGAGTTCGCGGCAGTCGATGTTTCCGCCGCCTTCGGCTCGGGGCGGGATCGTCGAGTGTTCGCCCGGCTCAGGGGGCGGCATCCCCACTACTCCCAGGAACGGCGCCGTCTTGACGGTCGCGCCGGTGTCGCTGGTGGCCACGCCTTGGTCCACGTCGATGTCCCACAAGATCCACGAACGCGGTCCCTCTGCCAGCCCGAGCCTGCGGGTCAACCTGTTGTCCCTGGCAGCGGCCACCGTCCAGCCCCAGCTGGCCGGCCGGATAGACGCGAACCGCACGGCGAGCACCATGCCCGGCCGCGCACCGCTCACCATGATCGGCCCGGTCAGGCAGTGACCTCGCCGACCAGGCGGGAACATTTTCGGCGGCGGGTCGGCGGGATCGTGCAGCCGGTCCAGGTACCCAGAAGCGTCCAGGGAACCGACCGTCACCGTTTCCCCGGGTTCGAGCGTCAGGACTGCCGGAGTGTCGCGGCTGAAGAACTTGGTCGTCGTACTCGCCGACGGCTGAAGAACCTTCGTCACTGGCCACCTCCGCTTGATCATTTGATCACGCGCGGAGTGGCTTGGCGCTGCCCAGCGAACTTATGGCGATCCCGGCACGCGTCGGCGCCCGCCGCCCCGCCGCCGAGATTCTCCAGGCAGAGCTTGCCTGATCTCGTGCGGACGGCGCGGCGGGCGCCGATGGACACTGCGGAAGCGAGTTTGTTATGCCTCAGAAACCACAGGCCGATGCGACAGCATTAGCCGCTGCCTCACGGTTGTACGCAGCCGGGATCCCAGGGCGCTCGAAGTCGTTCATGTAGATATCCGCCGCCTGCGTCGGGTTGGTCGCGGCGTTCAGCGCCGGGATGAACTGCGCCCACTGCTGGTTGTAAGACAGCACGGCCTCGAGCTGGGTGTGCAGGTCCGCCGCCGGGTTCCCGGTCACGTAGCCAGCGGGCAGTGGCGTGAAGCCGATCAGGCCGCCGCCACCGGTGCCGACTGACTCCGGGTTGCCCCCGGACTCCTGGTACATGTTCCCGGCCATGCCGGCCGCTGCCATCTTGGTGTAGCCGTGGCTGGTCAGGAAGCTCATGATCGCCGCGTAGTTCTGCGGGAGCATGCCGCTGGTGCCCGTGCATCGCATGGTGGTCACCGCCGGCTTGTGCGCTGTGTGCTTCGTCACGGTGTGCGTGGCCACGACAGGCTGGTGGTGGTACGGGCCGAACCAGCTAGACGCGGAGCCACCCGCGGCAATGCTGGCTTGCCGGCCGGACGATCTCTTCGCCGAGTGACTGCCGCGCGCGTCTGCTGTCGTGCTCGCCCGCAGCGAGGCCGCGCTTGGCACAGCCACCGGGGCGCCGTGAGTCGCTAGTGCCGCCACGAGGGCTGCGGCCGCGCCGAGCGCCGGGGCCGCCTTCGCGGCGCGGATAGCGATCTGCTTCCTGCCCAGCGGCGCCTTGTGGCGCGCCTTACGCCTTGCATGCTTTGCCTTGCTTGTCTTCCAGGTCTTGCTGATCAGTGTTGTGGGGGGCCTCAAGAACTGCCTAACGCCGGGTTCTCGCCCGGCTACTCAGCAAACTGCGCTTCTCGCCGGGCCTGACAGTGCGTAGTCGCACCGTGACACTGTAGGCAATTAACGCAAATATGCCTAATCGGATGCATAGGCATGTGCTACCTGTAACGTAAGTATCCCGTAACAGATCGTTAAGATGCAGTAATCAGGCTATCTTCCGGAAGTCCCAGCTCGTGATCTTCTCGGGAGTCACTCGCAGCCAGGCATGCCGCCCATCGTGGAACATCTCATCCGAGTTCATGTACTTGCGGGCGAAGTCTCGCTCGATCGCGGCCAACTCCTCGTTATCGGAGCCGTCACCGGGGCCGCCCGGGGTGTCAGGGCTGCTGCCCGTCCGCGGCACGTCGCCGAGGACCTCGGCCGTGCCGGTGATCTCGACGCCCTGGAGCTCGAAGTAGTCATCGCCGCTGTCCACCACCACGCTGATCCGCGGATCGGCTCGCAGGTCAGCCCAGCGCCGGGAACGCGTTATCGAGTAGAGCCACAGATAAGTGCCGTCCCAGCCGAACCACAACGGCGTGGCGTGCGGCCCATCCGGACCGACCGTGGCGACCCGGCAGACGCGCTGCGACAGCAGGTAGCTGTCTCGCTCGTCCGGCGTCATCGCGATCTTGCGAGCGCGCTTCTGGGGGCGCAGGCTCTCGGTCATGGGGGCCTCCGGGGTTCCTCGGTCACTGGCCTGCGGTCGAGTGTGACGGCTCTTGGCTTTGTATCAATGCTCTGATACATTCTCTGGCGTGACAAGCACTCAGGCGACCGTGTTCGGTGCCCTGTTCTGGGTCCGTCTGTCGTACGCCGGTGTGCTGGTCGGGTTGCCTTTGCTAGCGGTCGGGGCACCGGTGTGGCTGGCCACCCGGCGCAGACGCCGCAACGGGCTCGACACCGCGGGTGGCCTGGCCCGGGCAGGCCGGATCGCTGGCCTGCTCCTAGGCGCCCTGGCCGGGATCGTGGCCGTGTTCGCCGAGCAGGCCCTCATCGCGATCCCGCTCGTCGCCCTCGGATTCCTGCTCGGCATCCTCGTGGCGGAACTTCGAACTACGCCGCAACCGACCGGTCCGGTGCGCGTCGCATCGCTGCAGGCTCGCCTGCCGTGGCGAAACCTCCCGCGCTGGATTGTCCCGGCGAGCGTTGGCCTTGGCGTCGTCGTCATAGTCGCCCCAGCCGTCTTCGCCGTCGCACCGACGGTGAGCGGCGCATCCTGGCCCCCAGCTCTGCTCACCGTTCAGCTGGCGCTGACCGCGGCAATCGCGCTCATTGCCGGCGCGACGCTGCTCGTCCGCCTGGCTGCCCTGCCGCAGCGCGCATCTGCCGTCGGCGCGGTTCCCGACGATCGCGCCCGGGAGAGCACCGCCCGGGAGAGCACCGCCCGGGCAATCGCCGGAGCAGTTCTCGGCATCGAGATGCTCGCCGCTGGCGCGATGTGCGTCGCTGGGAGCAGCGGGCTGGCTGGCTCGGCGACGGCGGGGACCGGATATATGGGCGCTGGTGTCCTCGTCTGGTTTGGCCTGGGATTGTGCCTGGCCGGAATCGTGACCTGGGCCACGTTGAGCTGGTGGCGACCCGGCCAAGCCGGGGAGGTATCCAGCCGACCCTCCCCCGCGAGCACGTGATGGCCGACGAGCCGATGGGGGCTGGTGCCGACGAGCCGATCCTGATGATCAACTTGGAGTCGGCGGTGCCTGCGTATGAGCAGCTCCGCGAGCAGATCGCAGGGCTCGTTGCCACCGGCGACCTGCCGCCGGGAGCCCGGTTGCCTTCGGTGCGCCAGCTCGCCGCCGACCTGGGGATCGCAAGCGGCACGGTTGCCCGGGCCTATCGCGAACTTGACGACGGCGGGCTGATCGAAGGCCGCGGCCGGCACGGGACGGTGGTTCGACCGCAGGCGCACGCAGGCGCGGACGACCACGTTCGTCACCGTCGGCTGTCCGCTGCTGCCGATCAGCTCGCCAAGACCGCGCACGAGCTCGGCTTCAGCGACGACGCCGCGATATCGGCGGCTAGGAGCGCCTTGGCCAGGGCGGCACTACCCGGCTGAGCCGCCGGTCGCCATGCTTTCCTGGGCCGGGCTGGCTCGCGAGCAACAACGATGTCCTTGCGCTGTTGTTATGACAACAGCGCAAGGACATCGTTGTTGTTGTCCGGCTGCTCAGGAAGCCGGGTTGACCTGGAATACCGGGTAGCCAGGGGCGATCTCGAGCAACTTCTCCTCCGGAGCGTCCGGGCCAACCCCGTCGAAGAACACGCCGACTTCCATCTTCCAGCGCCGCAGGTACGCGCGCAGGATCGCAGGCTTCTGGTCGTCGGAAAGCTCGGTCGCCGTGAAGGGCTCGGTCTTGCGCCCGACCTTGAGCTCGCCACCTCCGGCCACACGCAAGTTGCGCACCCACTGGGTGTGGCCGCGCGGCGCGACCAGGTAGCGCTTGCCCTCGTAGGTGAGCAGGTTGACCGGGTTGGACCGCCACTGCCCGCTGGTCCGGCCCTTCACGTACAGCATCCGGCTGCCCCACACGCTGATCCCGCGCCTAGTCAACCAGGCCACAGAGTTGTTGAACATGGCGAGATTCCGGCGGGCCGCCGGCGTGGTCGGGATGACGTAGCGCTGACCCTGGCTGTCCTGGCTGCCGTGGCTGTCCGACATCTCATGCCTCCTAATGTGAGCACCGCTCTCTATATAGAGCAGTGTGCACCCTTGACCGCATCTCTGTCAAGAGCAGTGCTCTCATTAGAGAGCTGCAGTCGACTCGGCGGTGATGGCCGCCTCTGATACTCATTCAAGTAGACGCGTTCGACCGTCATCGGGCGCTCATGGCGCAGGAGGCCGGACAGTGGCAGATGCAGACGGCAACGCACCAGATTCCAAGGCCGCTTCAAACGGGTCGGCCGCCGGACTGCTGAAGCAGCTCTCCCTGGCGCTGGACATCTGCGGCCAGCTTGTCGAATCAGTTCGCCCGGCCCAGTGGGACGAGCCCACGCCGTGCTCCCAGTGGCGTGCGCGCGACCTGATCAGTCACCTGGCTGGCTTGCACCGTTCCGGGCTCAGTGCACTCCGGCTGGGCGGAACTGGACGCTGATCCGCGGGCCTGCGGGCTTCTTCGTCTTCAGGATCGCGTGCTCCCAGGTTCGCTGGCAGCTACCACCCATGACCAGCAGGTCGCCGTGGCCTGCCGGGAAGCGCAGCGTCGGTCCGGCCGAGCGCGGGCGCAGCATGAATGTTCGCGGATTGCCCAGTGAAACGATCGCAACGATCGTCTCACTAACCCGGCGACCCGAAGTGTCTCCATGCCAGGCCACGCTGTCGCGGCCATCTCGGTACAGGCACATCCCGGTCGTGCTCAACGACTCTCCCAGCTCAGGCCGGTAACGCGCGTCCAGCGCGGACCTGGCCTCCTCGAGTGCGGGATCGGGCAGCGGATCACCTTCGCCGTAGTAGCTCAGGAGCCGCGGCACGTCGACGACTCTGTCGTACATCGGGCGACGCTCGGCGTGCCATGGCACGGAGTCGATCAGTCGGTCGAAAAGCACATCCGCGCCGCGGATCCAGCCGGGCAGGACGTCCAGCCACGCGCCATCGGAAAGCTCAGTCCGTTCGATGCGACCAAGATCGCCTAGCTCGAACTGCTCCCCCGCATCGAACAGCGAGGCCTGGAAGACGACGCTCATCCGCCCAGGATAACGGAGCGTGTCAAACATGTATTCGAGCCAGGAGATGCACGAGCCACTGAGCGTTACCTTGCTCGCTCGGCGTTACTCTGCTCGCTCAGCGCGGCCAGGTTCAGCACGGCCAGGTTCAGCACGGCCAGGTTCAGCAC
>JASHXW010000034.1 GCA_030043395.1 Streptosporangiaceae bacterium | reverse complement strand
CGTCGATCACAGCGGGTACGCCCGGTCGCCGGGGACCTTGAGCCAGGTCGCCTCCTCGTCCACGATGACCTCCGGCAGCAGCGGGGTGACCTGCCTGTTCGCAGCCAGGACAGCATCGGCACCTGAGTACTCCGACAACTCGGCCAGGGTCATCGCGGTCGGCAGCCAGAGCTGGATCCGCCCGGCCCGCCCGGCATCGAGCGCGCCTGGCGGCGAGATCCACTCCACGGCTGACGCTTCTCCGCCGACGTCCCTGGTCCGCTGACCCGGCGGCAGGGCCGCGGCGAAGAACCTGGTGTCGAACCGCCGCGGCTCGATCGCCGGCGTGATCCACCGGGACCACGGCCGGAGCAGGTCAGCGCGCAGGATCAGGCTCCGCCTGGCCAGCAGCTCGGCCAGGGACAGCGACCGGTCGATCAGCGCCTGCCGGTCGGCCTCCCAGTCCTCGCCAGTAGTGTCGGCGACCACGCTGCCGGCGGACTCCCCGGCCAGGAGCACGCCGGATTCCTCGAACGTCTCCCTGACCGCGGCGCAGACCAGGGCCCTGGCTAGTTCGGGCGGGGCGTCGAACACCTCTCCCCAGTGGGCCACGTCGGGCCCGGCCCAGGCGACCTCCTCGTCGGCGTCACGCAGGTCGACCGAGCCGCCGGGAAAGACGTAAGCGCCTGGCGCGAACGCCATGGACGGCTTGCGCCGCAGCATGTACACCTCGAAGCCGCCCGGGCCCGGGCGGAGCAGCATCACCGTCGCGGCATCGCGCGGCGTGGCCGGCTTCACCCGGCCCTCGATCACGTCCCGCGCGGCGTCACCGATGTTGCCGGGAACCTTTACCTGACCCAATGCTCAGTCGCTGACTTCGGCAATCAGCTCGACCTCGACCGGGGCGTTCAGCGGCAGCACGGCCATGCCGACAGCGCTCCGCGCGTGCCTGCCCGCCTCGCCGAACACCTCGAGCAGGAGCTCGCTGGCGCCGTTCACCACCTGAGCCTGGCCGGTGAAGTCCGTGGCACTGGCCACGAACCCGGTCACCTTCACGATTCGCTTGATGCCTGACAAGCCGCCGGACACCGAGGCGGCTGCGGCGAGCGCGTTGAGCGCGCAGGTCCTGGCCAGGGCCGCGGCCTCGGTCGCGCCGACATCCGCGCCGACCTTGCCGGTGGCGAGAAGCTGGCCCTCGACGACGGGCAGCTGCCCGGCGGTGTAGACGAAGTTGCCCGTCCGCACCGCGGGAACGTAGGCGGCGAGCGGGCGCGTCACTTCCGGCAGGGTGAGGCCAAGCGCCGCGAGCCGCTGCTCCGGCGAGTGCTCCTCGGCCCCGGTCATGACCGGGCCCGCTTCATGTAGGCGACGAGTTGCTCAGCGTTCGGCCCTGGCACGACGGCGACAAGCTCCCAGCCGTCATCACCCCAGTTGTCGAGTATCTGCTTGGTCGCGTGCACCAGCAGCGGCACCGTCGCGTACTCCCATTTCACCATGGCCGTAACCTTAGCCGCCGGCGTGCCGGAGCACCCGGGGCACCGGTCATCAGGCTCAGGTCACCAGGCTCAGGCCACCAGGCTCAGGTCGCCAGTCCTCAGGATGACTGGGGTGGCGTCGCCGGGATCGCGACCTCCGGTATCTGCGCGTCCGGGATCCTGGCTTCCGGGATCTCGGGGACCGGAGGTATGGCGGCCACCGAGTTCTCGGCAGGCAGCGCCTGCGGAGCGGACTTAGGTGCCTCGATGCCCGCTGCGCCAGCCTCGTGCTCGATGGCTGCCTCCGCGGCGGCGACCTCTGCGTCACCGGTGTCCTCGGGCATCTCGGCCCCCTCCCCGGCGGGCCGCTGGGCACCGCCGGCGGCCCGCTCGAAGAACCGCAGCAGCTCGACCGGAACCGGCATCACGAGAGTGCTGTTCTTCTCTGAGGCCACCTCGACCACCGTCTGCAGCAGCCGCAGCTGGAGCGCGGCGGGATCGCGAGCCATCACGTTCGCCGCCGCCGCCAGCCGCTTGGACGCCTGGTACTCGGCGTCGGCGACGATGATCCTGGCACGCCGCTCACGCTCGGCCTCGGCCTGCCTGGCGATCGAGCGCTTCATGCCCTCCGGCAGCGACACGTCCTTGATCTCGACGCTCTCCACCTTGACGCCCCACGGCTCCTCGGTGATGTCGTCGATGATCCGGCAGAGCTGGCGGTTCACCCGGTCCCGCTCCGACAGCAGCTCGTCCATCTCAGACTGGCCGATGATGGACCGCAAAGAGGTCTGCGCCCGCTGGGAGACGGCGAACATGTAGTTCTGCACGTTGATGGTCGCCTTGATGGGGTCGACGACCTTGAAGTAGACGACGGCGTCGACGCGCACGCTGATGTTGTCCTTGGTGATGCCCTCCTGGGCAGGGACGGCCATCGCGACGATCTGCTTGTTGACCTTCTGGATCCGGTCGCCGACCGGGCTGATGAAGGTCAGGCCGGGCTTGCGCGTCTCGGGCAGCACCCGGCCGAAGCGGAAGACGATCCCCTCTTCGAATTGCTGCACCTGCTTGATGCTGCGCGCGGCCAGGATGACTGCGATCAGGAAGACGACCACAGCAATCACGCCTATAGCTTCCATAAACCGACACCTTCTCACCCAGATAACCCGGGACAGGGCCGTAGTTGCCGTCCAGTGCTCAGACTAATCACGACGAACGCGGCTGGCGAACGCAAGCGGTCGTGGTCCTGCCTGGGTCTAACCTCCCGATAGCCTCAAGGGCGTGAGCGTGCGGGATACGGACTGGGACGGCGTGCGGCTGCACGTGGTCACCGGGAAGGGCGGGACGGGCAAGACAACCGTCGCAGCCGCGCTCGCGCTGGCGCTGGCGTCCAACGGCAAGCCGGTGCTGCTGATGGAGGTCGAGGGCAGGCAGGGCATCGCCCAGCTGTTCGACGTGCCGCCGCTGCCCTATGAGGAGCGCCGGGTGGCCGTCGCCCCCGCGGACGGCGGGCGCCCTGGCGGCGACGTGTTCGCGCTCGCGGTCGACCCGCAGTCAGCGCTCATCGAGTACCTGGAGATGTTCTATAACCTGCGACAGGCGGGGCGCGCGCTGACCAGGCTCGGCGTCGTCGATTTCGCCACGACGATCGCACCCGGGCTTTCTGACGTGCTGCTCACCGGCAAGGCAGCCGAGGCGACGCGGCGCAAGTCCGGCGGCAGCTCGGTCTACGGCGCCGTCGTGATGGACGCTCCGCCGACCGGCCGGATCAGCCGTTTCCTGAACGTCTCATCGGAGGTCTCCGGGCTGGCCAGGGTTGGCCCGATCCGCGGCCACGCCGACACCGTGCAGAACGTCATCCGCTCGCCGCAGACGGTGGTCCACTTCGTGACGCTGCTCGAGGAGATGCCGGTTCAGGAGACCCTGGACGGCATCGCCGAGCTGAACGAGGTGGGACATGGCGCGATCCGGCCAGGCGGAATCTTCGTCAACATGATGCGGGCGCCGGATCTGGGCACCAATGGCGCGCAGCACAAGGGGACCCTCGGCAGCAAGGCACGCGACATCGAGGCACTCGAGATCGCCCTCAAGGCAGCTGGCCTGGGCGACGACGGCGCCCTCGCGGCCGACCTGGCCGTCGAGCTGGGCGACGAGGCCAAGACGGCGAAGGCACAGCGCGCCCAGCGGCGGCTGCTCGACCAGGCCGGGCAGCCGTGCTACGAGCTGCCGGTCATCGCTGACGGCATCGACCTGGCCGGGCTGTACCGGCTCGCCGGGGCCTTGCGCGAGCAGGGCGCCGCATGAGCGCCAAGGCCGTCCCGCTGCACGTCGACCAGATCATCGACGACCGGCGCACGCGGATCATCGTCTGCTGCGGCTCAGGCGGGGTCGGGAAGACGACGATCGCGGCTGCCATCGGGTTGCGCGCGGCCGAGCGCGGCAGGCACGTCGTCGTGCTCACCGTCGATCCCGCGAAGCGGCTCGCCCAGTCCATGGGCCTTACTTCGCTGGATAACACGCCCCGCCTGGTCCCCGGCGTCCACTCGGGCGGGTCTGGCCACGCGGAATCCGGCGACAGCCCTGGCCAGCCGGGCGATCCGGGCAAGGCAGGCAGCATGCACGCCATGATGCTGGACATGAAGCGGACCTTCGACGAGATCGTCGAGGCCCATGCCGACCCCGACCGCGCGGCCCAGATCCTGGCGAACCCGTTCTACCAGTCGCTGTCGTCCAGCTTCGCCGGGACGCAGGAGTACATGGCGATGGAGAAGCTCGGCCAGCTCCGCCGCGCCGACGAGTGGGACCTGATCGTGGTCGACACGCCACCGAGCCGCTCCGCGCTTGACTTCCTCGACGCCCCGCAGCGCCTTGGCAGGTTCCTCGACGGCCGCCTGCTCCGGCTGCTCGTCGCCCCGGCGAAAATGGGCGGCCGGTCCGGGCTGCGCGTTCTGAACGCCGGCTTCGGGATGGTGACCGGCGTGATCACCAAGATCATCGGCAGTCAGGTGCTGCGGGACGTGCAGACCTTCGTGTCGGCGATGGACACCATGTTCGGCGGGTTC
>JASHXW010000372.1 GCA_030043395.1 Streptosporangiaceae bacterium | reverse complement strand
CGTTCTTCCTGTACTTCGCCACAGGCGCGTGCCACGCCCCGCATCAGCCACCGCCCAGATGGCTCGAGCACTACCGAGGCAGATTCGACGTCGGCTGGGACGCCTGGCGGCAGCGGACGTTCGAGCGACAGCTGGCTTGCGGGCTGCTCCCGGCATCGACCGCGCTGTCGAAGCGACCGGACTGGGTGCCGGCCTGGGACTCGCTCAGCGAGCGCGAGCAGGCGGTCGGGGCGCGGTTCATGGAGTGCTTCGCAGGCTTGCTCTCGCACGCCGACGAGCAGGTTGGCAGGGTGCTTGACTTCCTCGCCGAGATAGGGGAGCTGGACAACACGATCGTCGTCGTTGTCTCCGACAACGGTGCCAGCGCGGAAGGCGGCCCGGCCGGGTCGATCAACGACATGCGCATGGTCAATCTCGATCCGTCAGGGGCCGAGGAATTGTTCGCCCGCATCGAGGAGATCGGCGGTCCGACTGCGCACAACAACTACCCATGGGGCTGGGCCATGGCCGGGAACTCGCCGTTCCGCCGCTGGAAGCGCGAAGTGCACGAAGGCGGGATCGCCGATCCATGCATCCTTTCCTGGCCGCGCGGCGCCGTGGCGAAGGGCGTGATCCGCCATCAGTTCACCCACGCCATCGACGTCCTGCCCACCCTCGCCGAGCTGATCGGCGTCGACTTGCCTGCGCACATCGACGGCCTGGAGCAGACCGACGTCGACGGCGTCAGCTTCGGCTACCTGCTTGGCCCCGACGGCGGGCCGGAACCGGAGCGGCATGACACGCAGTACTCCGAGATGTTCGGATCGCGCGCGATCTACCACCGCGGCTGGAAGGCGGTGACCTTTCACCCGGTCGGGCCGCTCTACGACGACCAGGATCCGAACGCGCCGTTCGACGACGACGTCTGGGAGCTGTACCACGTCGCGGAGGACCTGTCAGAAACGCAGGACCTCGCCCAGCAGCACCCGGACATGCTGGCCCAGCTGATCGAGCTGTGGTGGTCGCAGGCACGGGAGAACAAGGTCCTGCCGCTGGACAACCGGGTGCTCTGGGCCCTCGTGCATCCCAAGCCGGACCACCGTCGGCCGCGTGACTCCTACCGATACTTTCCCGGCGGAGCGCAGGTGCCCGAGCCAGTGGCGGTGAACGTGCGGAACCGCTCGCACGCGCTGGTCGCTGACGTGACTGTCGACGGGCGGCCCGATGGCGTGCTGCTCGCTCTGGGTACCGCGCTCGGCGGATGGTCGCTGCACATACTGGATGGCCAGATCCGCTACGTGCACAACCTGTACGGCAAGGAACTGCACATGGTCGCCGCCGCGGAGGCTATCGAGCCAGGTGACCACCGCATCGAGTATCTCTTCACCAAGGACGAGGGCCCCGGCGGCACGGGCGTGCTGAGTTGCGATGGGCGCGAGATCGCCAGGGCCCCTATACCCCGGTTCACCCCGTCCGGATTCACTGGCACCGGCGTGGGCCTGACCTGCGGCTACGAGTGGGGGCCTGCAGTCGGCACCGGGTATGAGGCGCCGTTCCGGTTCCAGGGCGTGATCCGCCGTGCCGAGGTGCAGGCACGGGGGCCGGTTGTCCGGGATCCGCTGGCCGAACTCGAGGCCATACTCGCGCAGCAGTGAAGGTGGCTGCGTTAATCCTTGGTGGTCATGATGCTGGCGATGATCGGGTCGAGCTGGTCGAGCAGCATGTGGCCGCCGCCCTCGACGACGTGCAGCTCAGCCGCCGGGCACCTGGCGGCGATGACCCGCGCGTGAGCCACCGGCACGTTGCGGTCGGCAGTTCCGTGCCAGACGTGCACGGGCACCGTGATGCTCGCCAGGTCGACATCCCAGGCCAAGGCGAAGAGCCGGAAGTCGCGAGCGGCCGCCTTAGCCGTCGACGGCGAAGGATGACCGAGGTCGTCGATGAAGGCGTCGCGTAGCTGCTGGTCGTCGCGCAGCAGGTCGGCATCTGGCTCGGCCATCATCCTGGCGAACCTTGCCAGCGCCTTGTCCGGACGCCTGCGGCCGGACCGCTGGATCACCGAGAACAGCATTGCCGTCCCTGCCTCTGAGCGCCTGGCCATCTTGATCACCAGCCGGTCAGCCGGCAGCGACGGGTCTCGCGGGACCAGCGGGCCCACGCCTCCCACGGTGGCTACCGCGCAGACCTGGTCAGCCAGGGCGCCGCACGCCAGCGCGGTGGGCCCGCCGCCGGACAACCCGACCACCGGGCACCGGCCCAGGCCAAGACGTCCGATCAGCTGGCCAATGTCGCGGGCGCTCGACGCGACCGTCCTGCCCGGATCGTGCGTGGAATGGCCGTAGCCTGCGCGGTCCGGGGTGATCATGGCGAGCCCCCGGTCCGTGGCCCGCCCGGAGAGCCCGGCGACTTGGCGCGCGGACCCTGGCGTGCCGTGCAACAGCACGATCGGGCGTCCGTCAGGGTCGCCAAGCACCTGGTAGCCGAGCCGGCGCCCGTCGGGAAGGGATATATCCATGTAATCACGATGGCGTATCGCTACAACTGAGGCTCTGGAATCTGGCCTTTTCGGCATGCGAGCATGTCGTAGCAGGTCAGATATGGAGGTGCGGGCGGACAGTGCGCAGGCCTCCTCCGGCTCTCCGGCACGTCATTACCCACCGGGTGGCGTTCGGTGCCGTGATACTTACCACCCTGATCACGGCGGCCTTCACCGCTGCGGCTGTGTCGTTCGTCAGCGCTATCACGGCAGGCGCCGCGCGCAGTGAGCTAAGCGGCAAGCCAGGGTCGGCCATCGTGGTCACTGCCTCGGTGAGTCCGGGCAACGTCCGCGCGGCGGACACGCGGGTCGCCGACATGATCACCGGGCGATCGGGCCATGGCACGGGCGCGCAGATCCCCGCTACCGTCAAGGTCAGCCTGCAGTCCGACGTCCTCGACCTGCCCCGCCACATCTCGGGCGATGCGCCAGGCGACCCGCACTCGCGGCCGCAGACGCAGCTGATCTCGATGCCGGGCCTGGCGACGCACGTCGCCCTGCTCAGCGGGAGTTGCCGTGGCGGATCTGGCCGCATCGTGCTGGCCTGCGTGCCGAAGGTCGCCGCGCAGGCGCTCGGTCTGTCCGTCGGAGAGCACCTCACCTTGCGCGACGCCGTCAGCGGCAAGCCGCTGCGAGTGGACATCACCGGAATATTCCGGCCGCTGCTGCCGGCCAGCCCTTACTGGCTGATGAGCCCGATCAGCCCGGACTCGGTGCGCCGCAGCAGCGCGTACACCTTCGCGGGCCCGCTGGTGACCACGCCGGCCGTGGCGTCAGCAGGCCACTTCACCGTCACGTCCGCTGCGTGGCTCGGCGTGCCTGACTTCAGCAGGCTCACCGGAGGCAATCTCGCGTCGATCGGCAATGAGCTGGCCGGCCGGATCAACGCACTGCCCAACTCCAACATCGTCGTCGGTTCCATCATCCCGGACGCCAGCGTGACGACCAACCTGCCGGCCGAGCTGACCGCGGTCTCGACTGCCCTGGTCGTGACCAGAACCCAGCTACTGGCCGGCATGCTGACCCTGCTCGTCGTGGCTGGCGCGACGCTGTCCCTCGCTGTCCGCATGCTGGCACAGCGGCGGGAGGCGGAGGCGGCACTGCTCGCTGCCCGCGGCGCGTCGAGGATGCAACTCGCCCGGCGCGGCCTGCTCGACGCCGTGGCCATCGCCGCGCTGGCCCTGGTCGGCGGACCGCTGATCGGCACGGCGGTGGCTCCGCTGCTCATCCGCTCCAGTGGCGCCGCGGGGACCGCGATCGGGCCCTGGCCTGCGCCGGCAACCTGGATAGTGACGGCAGGAGTAGCCGTCGGCTGCATAGCGATCATCGCGCTGCCCTGGCTGCGCCGGCCACCGTCGCCGCTGCGTCGCCGGGCGAGCCGGGGACGGCAGCGATCGGTGACCGCCGCCGTCTACGCCCGGGCGGACCTCGCTGTCGTCGTAGTCGCTGCTGGCGCCGCATGGCAGCTCACGCACTCGTCCGGCCCGGTCTCCACCGGCCTGGACGGCACCCTCAGCGCCGATCCGATCCTGGTGGCCGCTCCGGTGCTGGCGCTCACGGCCGGGGCGCTGCTCACCCTGCGCGCGCTGCCGCTTGCGGCCAGGCTCGGCGACCGCCTAGCCGCCAGGGGCCGCGGCCTGGCCATGCCCTACGCCGCCTGGCAGATCAGCCGCCAGACGCTGCGCAGAACCGGGCCGACGCTCGTGGCCGTACTCGCCGTCGCCGCGGCCGTCATGGCGATCGCGCAGCGGGAAAGCTGGCACCGGTCGGTGCAGGCGCAGGCCAGCTTCCAGGTCGGCGCCGACCAGCGCGTTCTGCTGCCGTCTGCGGCGCCGCTGGCGATCGGCCAGGTGAGCCGCATCACGAAGGCTCCGGGGGTCACGGCCAGCACGCCAGCCGTCAGGGCCACGTTCAACTTGCCGAACGGCAGTGTCGCGACGCTGCTGGCCGTGAACACCTCGGCGGCAAGCAGCATCATCCCGGCCGACGCCGCCGGCCCGGCTCGGGCGACGCTGCACCAGCTCGCGGCCGCGGTCCCGGGGTACGGCACCGCGATCCCCGGGCGTCCTGCCGCGCTGCGGCTCACCGCCACTCTCGGCCCGGCCTCCCTGGCACAGCCGCAGCTGTTCGTGCAGCTCACTGATGCCGCCGGGATCGGCTATCAGCTGCTGGCTGGCAACCTGCCCGCCGACGGCAAGCCGCACGCGATGACTGTCAGCTTCGGGCCCGGCGCGCACATCGACTACCCACTGCGGATTACCGGGTTCTCGCTGCAGTTCACCACCCCGGTGGCACGCCAGCCCGTCGAGACGCTCGCCGTCTCCTCAGTACGCGCCCTTGCGAGCGCGCGCTCCGCGACGGGGACCTCGGTCCGCGCGGCGGTTCCCGGCTCGCTTCTGCGGTTCAGCGCCATCGACAATCCAGGGGCCAGGAACCCGTCCGCAGTGCGGCTGAGCGTCTCAGCGGACGGCGCCGTCGTTGCCGCCTTCAAGTCCGGATACTCAGGCCAGCACGGCAGGGCGGGGACCGGGATCACGGTGTCGGACAGCTATCCGGCCGGACGGCCGCTGCCCGCGATCGTCACGCGCAGCTACCTCGCCGCAACGGGGCTGCGGATCGGCCAGCATGCCCAGGTGCAGATCAACAACGTGCCGGTCAACGTCACGCTCGCCGCGGCCGTGGCCAACATCCCGACTATCGCGGGCGGTAGTTCCGGCGTCCTGGTGGACCAGCGCGCCCTGACCGACGAGTTGCTGGCCACGGGCTCGCTTCCGCCCACTGTCACCGAATGGTGGCTGCGCACTGGGCGGCATCCTGTCCTGGCCGGGCTGCCGCCCGGCACGACAGTCTCCAGCCGCGTTGCGGTGGCCGCCGCGCTGGCCGCCGATCCGCTCACGGTCGCATCCCAGGAAGGGCTACTCGGGATCGCGATCGCGGCGATCCTGCTGGCCCTGATCGGCCTGCTGGTCAGCGTCGCGACCGCTTCGGAGCGTTCCAGGGACGTGGCCTTGCTCGACGCGCTCGGCGTGCCGCCAGGCAGAGTCGCGCGCCTGCTCAGCCTGGAGCAGGCGCTGACCGCCGTGACGACGTGCGCGATCGGCGTGCTGTTCGGCGTGGTCCTGAGCGAGCTGATCATCCCCGCCGTCACGCTCACCCCGCACGCGACTAAGCCAGTCCCGGCGATCGCCGTCAGCCTGCCGTGGACGCTCGCCGCGCTGATCGCGCTGGCGATGGCGGTGGTTCCGACCCTGGCGGTCGCGCTTACCCTGCCGCGCTCGGCCAGCGTCGTGGCCAGGATCAGGCTGGAGGACGAGACGTGACGCCGGGCCCGGCGCACGGCCGACGGCCCGGAGCACTGCGGCGCCTGGTTCTCGGCGAGTCCGGGGCAGTTCCCGCGCTCGTGCTCGCCGGGATGGCGATGGTGATCGCGTTCATCTCCACGGCTGGCCCGCTCGCCCTGGCCGCCGCGCACGACCGCGCGACAAGGCAGGCAGTGGCCGCCGCGCCGTCGGCCGATGTCGGGGCCCTGGTCACAGCTGACATGCCGGTTCCGCCCGGCGGGCCCGGGCTGAAATTGGCCGCCATCAGCAAGTTGGGCTCGGCGTTCGGCGGCGAGCTGCCGCTGCGCCGGGAGTTTCCCGGCGACCGCAGCTGGAGCGGGATCTCGGTGCCCACCCTGACCGTGCTGAACGCGGCGCCCTCAGCTGTCGCCGACCAGCCTCCGATCATGGAGGTGAATTACCGGTCGGCGCTGGCGAGGAACAGCGTCGTCGTCGCGGGTGCCTTGCCCACCGCTCCGGCCGTGGTAAGGCCGGCCACCCGAAGCCACCACGGCTCTGTCACTCTCGGCGTGGCCGTGACGACCGCTACCGCCGCCCGGTTCAGCTTGCGGCCTGGTTCGTTGCTCGACCTGGGCATCGCCGTGGCTGGCGACCCGCGCGTCCGGCTGCGGGTGACTGGCATCGTCCGGCCAGCCCACCCGGCGTCGGCGTTCTGGCAATACGCGCCCGAGCTGCAGGCGCCGCTGCTCACAGGCCCCACGGATGATCCGTACTGGGAAGGAGCAGTCTTCACCGGGCCAGGTGACGTCGCAGCGGTCGGGCTGGGCTACGCCGCCGATGCTGAGCGAGCCGCATGGTTCTTCCCGATGCGCACCGACCTGGACCCCGCGCAGGTCCAGCGGATCGAGTCCGGGATGAACGCCCTGGGGTCATCGACGGCCCCACGGGCAGCCGAACTGCGCGCGAAGGCGGGATCGCTGCAAAGCACGGCCGTCGGCACGGGCCTGGCTGATGGGCTGGCGGCCTTTACCGCGCAATGGCAGGCGACGGCGGGAACTGACTCCCTGCTAGTCGTCGGGCTATTCGTGGCCGGCGTCGCTTTGCTGC
>JASHXW010000371.1 GCA_030043395.1 Streptosporangiaceae bacterium | reverse complement strand
GACCACCGCCCCCGTCGCCGTCGCCCGCACCACCGCGTCCGTCCGCGGCACCGACAACCCCTCCCGCGACACCACCCGCAACCCCACATAAAACGACGGCACCGTTCCAATGGCCGACCTAGGCAGGTGACGGGTGAGCTGTGCAGCTACCAGAACGCCAGCAGCGATCACGGCCACCGATGCTGCCGCGGCGATCGGCGCCAGCCACCGGAGCGATCGGCGCGGGCTTGGCGGGCGCGATGGCAACTGGAGAGGAGGCGCGCTGTCGTCGGGGATCTCCGCGGCTATAGCGGACAGCGCGGCCCTGAACTTGCCCTCAATCCCGCTCATGGTGACTCCCCGAGCACGCGGCCGAGCGCTGCCAGGCCACGGTGCCTCGCCGATCGGATGGAGGTCAGCCCGATTCCGGTCTCGCGGGAGATCTGGTCGTCAGACAATTCGAGGTAGAAGGTCAAGACGAGGACTTCGCGCTGGCGGTTCGGCAGCGAGCGGAGCGCCGTGGCCACCTCACGCCGTTCCTCCACCCCCAGGACGGCAGTCTCGGCGGACGTGACCGGCCGTGGGTCGTTGGCATCCGTGAGCTCCCAGGTCACCCGAGTGCGGCGCAAAGCTGACCGGCAGCCGTTCAGCACCGATGACCTGAGATAACCAAGAGCCCGATCTTTGTCAGCAAGGCGTTCCCACCGGCGATACAGGCCGAAAAACGCATCTTGGACCACGTCTTCGGCAGCAGCCCTGTTGCCGAGCATGATGTGCGCAAGCCTGATCAGGCTGACGGCGTGATCTCGGTACAGGGCAGCCACCGGTGCCGCCCTATCGTCGCGTTCGGGCGGCGCATGCGCCCTGTCAAGGCTAGCTGAGCGCCGTCGCGCAGTCTCCGGCCCGATGTTCACGCCCCCGGTTACCAGGCGGCGGTGGTGAGGTTGGCTGGCCAGGGGATGGGGGTGTAGTGCTGGCCGACGTAGATGCCGGCGCCGCGGTTGCGGGGTCCGGCGCCGATGACGATCAGGGTGGCGCCGGTCCGGCTGGCCCAGGGCACTTGCTCGTATGCGGCGGTGACCCGCCGGGTGTTCACGATGGCGGTGACCTTGCCGGAGCGCACGCCGATCTTCGCCAGCTGCTCGCCGACCCGGTGCCCCCGGTACCGCAAGCCTTGCAGCACGACGGCCACGGTCCGGCCGTTCCCGCTGATGACGGCGCCGCGCCAGGAGCCGGCCCGGGCGCCGGGGACCTTGATGGCCCGGCTGTCGGCCAGGGTCCCGCCCGGCCTGGCGACGTCGATCAGCAAGATCTTGTTCCACCCGGACAGGGTCTGGCGCCCGATCAGCTGCAGCGTGGTGCTGTTCGCCGCCCAGGACAGCCCCTCCGCGTCGGCCCCCGGGCCGCTCAGCGCCTCACCCTGCCAGGTCCGCCCCGCGCCGGTGCTCATGTCGAACACGTGCAGCCTGGCGTGCACGAACCCCGGCGTGACCCAGCTGGTGCTGATCACCGCGAGCTTGGACCCGTCCGGCGAGACCGCCATGCCGTCCAGGTCGACGCCCTTGGGCTGCACCGGCACCGGCAGCGCCGTCAGCGCCGCGCGCTCACTGGCCATCGCGGCAGCCGGGTTGATCCGCAGCAAGAAGAACCCGGTGGCCTGGACGGACAACCCGCGCCCCCCGAGCCGCTCAGCCGCGAGAACGAACGCCCGGTCCCCCGCCTCGCCGCTCACCGCAGCGAAAGTGGAGTAAGGCCGCGGCACCGCCACCACCGCGACCACCGCCCCCGTCGCCGTCGCCCGCACCACCGCGTCCGTCCGCGGCACCGACAACCCCTCCCGCGACACCACCCGCAACCCCACATAAAACGACGGCACCTCTTTGACCGGGACCGATTCCGCCATGGCAGGCGAGAAGGACAGCCCGCCTGACAGGCATCCCGCCGCTACCACTGCGAGGGTTGCGAATCTGCCGATAACGCTGCGATGGCTTGAGCCGAGCAAGTTCCCCATCATGCCGATGACGTCTCCCAGCGCCCGGCCTCCAGTTGCTGCCAGAACCGCTGCGCCGCGCCGGGCGTTGAAGCGACGCTACATAACACACGCATCGCGTACCGAAATGTTGCACGCACCGCCGAAGATCTTTTGTCGTGACGGGTCAGCGCTAGGGCTCGAGGAGCTTGCCGTTCTTAGACAGGTCCGGGTCCGTGCAGGAGGAAAGGTTGAAACAGCAAGGCCGTCTCTTCCCGTTGCTCATCTTCGAGATGCTCACGTCGACCCGCCGAGTGCGCGTGTCGGGGTTCTTGGTGGCGTTCACCCACCGCACCCACTCCCAGCGCGCCATCGGGGTGATCTCATCCCACAGGTTCTGGATCTTCTGCGGGGCGGCCGCCAGCGCTGTTGCAAGATCCTGGGGCACGTCCGGCTCTGGCCACTCCTTGATCACCGCGATGTCGACCGTCGCGACGTCGCCAGCCCTGATGGCAGCGGCGCGTTGCAACGTGTCATCGACCCTCATCCAGTGCCCCGAGTTGCCGTCTGGCTCCAGTACCGTCTGGAACTCCACGCCATTGATCGCGCCGCGGACGGCCACCTGCCCGCGCGAAGGCAGACCCGTGCTCGCCGTCTCAGGCAACCGCAGCACCATCGACGTATCGATCATCGAAGGCGTGGCATCGAAGCGCACCGATTGAGTCACGCCTGACACTCTAAGTGAGCGCCTCGCCTGGCAGCCGCGCACGAGCTCGTGCGCCGCACCGATCACCTCGAATCGGTCAAGATGGCGTCTGCGGCCTCAACGAGAGGGTGGTTTCCTCCCGTCGACTGGCTGTTGCATATCCACCTATCTGTGCCTCCGCACCCGATCCCGTTCTGTCATGATGG
>JASHXW010000370.1 GCA_030043395.1 Streptosporangiaceae bacterium | reverse complement strand
GGTGGCACGTACGTCGCCACCGACGTGGAGTTCACCCACAACGTGACGCACGAGTGGAACCACGGCATCGGCGAGATCGTCACCAGCCTGCTCGACGCCGGGCTGACCATCACCGCCCTCACCGAGCACGACAGCGTCCCGTGGGAGGCGCTACCCGGCCAGATGGAGCGAATCGGCGGCGGCGAGTGGAGGGTTGCCCGCGCGCCATGGCGGGTGCCGCACAGCTACACGCTGCAGGCTGTCAAGCGCGCCTGACTAGAGGTACACCCGAGCTGGACCTACTGGCTTCCCGCGCGCGGCTCGCCGTCTGGCCATGCCTGCGGTAAGGCCGTGGCGGTGACCGCGTTGATGATGACCGCGTAGAGGCGGTGCCATCTGATGGACCGGAATCCCGCGGCGGCGAGCAACCTCGTCGCCCGCAGCTGGGTCCTGGCCCGGTCGCGGCGGGAGCCGGCCAGCGTCGGCAGCAGCCATACCGAAAACAGGTCTGTGAGGACGAAGTGGCCACCAGGTGCCAGCACGCGGCGGCACTCGGCCAGGCCGGCGCCCTGATCGGACCAGTGGTCGAACGAGGTCGTGCTGATGACCAGGTCGAACGTCCCGTCAGGGAAGGGCAGGTCCTCCGCTGTCGCCTGGCTGTAGCTCAGCCGCGCATCGCCCGCCGGCGCCAGCGCGATGGCCTGCTCGATCATTCCGGGGGCCGCGTCCACGCCGGTGAGGCCGATCGCCCCGGGCACCCGGGCGGCGAGGTCGCGCAGCAGCAGGCCCGTGCCGCAGCCGACGTCAAGCACGCGGCTCGGCGCCGGGTCCAGCGACAGCGCCAGGTCAATCGACTCGGTGATGATGTCGGAGTGCATCCGGCCGCGGAAGCCAAGCTCGTAGCCGAGGGCCCGATCCTGGAATGCCTGGACATCGCGGTCGCGGGTCACCACTTGATCCTCGCACGCTGATACTCGCTCGTGAACTCGCTGACCGCTGCGCTAGGCTCCGAAGTCTGCTGACCAGCAGTTCAGGCGAGTCGATCGGGGACATGGGTGGTGGTGCGGGCATCTCGCCCCAAGCTGGAGAGGCGAGTCCGTACCCTGCTGCTGTTCGTCAGCGCGCTGGTCTTCACCGACACGATCTTCTTCACCGCGCTGACGCCTCTTCTGCCGCACTACGTTCACACGGCCGGGCTGTCCAAGGCCGGGGCCGGCATCCTGGTCGCCGCCTACCCGTTCGGGACGCTGGTCAGCGCGCTCCCGTCCGGCCTGCTCGTGGCGCGCCTCGGCGCACGCCGAGGCGCGCTGTTCGGCCTCGTCCTGATGAGCGTCTCGACGCTGCTGTTCGGCTGGTCGACCTCGGCCGTGCTGCTCGACACCGCACGGTTCGTGCAGGGGCTTGGCGGCTCGTGCACCTGGGCGGCCGGGATGGCCTGGCTAGCCAGCGAGGCGCCGCCTGAGCGCCGCGGCGAGCTGCTTGGCACGGCGCTCGGCGCCGCCGTGGCCGGCGCCTTGTTCGGGCCTGTTGTAGGCGTGATCGCTGACCAGGTAGGCACCGGTCCCGCGTTCTCCGCGGCAGCCGTCATCGGCGCGATCCTCGTCGTGATCGACTTCTGCATCCCGGCTCCCGAGCGCGGTGAGGAACAGGGCCTGTCGGCCGCCTTCGCGGCCGTCAGGCACAGCGGGGTGGCCATGGGGCTGTGGCTGACGGCCATCGCCGGGATCGCGTTCGGCGTGCTCGACGTGCTCGCGCCGTTGCGGCTGAACGGCCTCGGCGCCTCGGCCATCGCGATCGGCGCCACGTTCCTGGCGTCCGCGGCCGTCGAGACCGGGCTGTCCCCGGTGTCCGGACGACTGGCTGACCGGCGCGGCGCCTACTTCCCGATCCGGATCTCGCTGCTGGCTGGCGTCGTAGTTAGCTTGCTCGCGTCCGTCATCAGCCCGGCCGCCGCGCTGATAGCGCTTCTGGTTATCGGCATGCCCGCATTCGGGACGCTGTTCGCGCCAGCCAGCGCCATGATCGCCGACGCTGCCCAGCAGCTCGAGCTGCATCAGGGACTCGCCTTCGGGCTGGCGAACCTGGCCTGGGCGGCTGGCCAGACGGTCGCGGCCTCGGCCAGCGGCGCGATCGCGCAGGCCACATCCGACCTGGTGCCCTACTCGATGCTCGCCGCTGTCTGCCTGGCGACATTCGTGGCGATTCGCAGCCGCCGCTCTGTCTAAGCGCGGTCGCGTTTCGCTAACGTTGCGTGCACGAGGAGGCAGCATGGACGACCTGCTTTTCCCCACGTCCCTGGTGGGCAGCTACCCGCAGCCTGACTGGCTGATCGATCGCGGCCGCCTGGCTGGCAGGTTCCCGCCACGTGTCAGGGCGCGCGAGCTATGGCGAGTCGATCCTGCCTACCTGGAGCAGGCGCAGCGCGATGCCGTCCGGCTGGCGATCGCCGACCAGCGCGATGCTGGCCTGGACATCCTCACTGACGGCGAGGCTGGCCGGGAGAGCTACTCCAACGCCTTCGCTACTGCCCTGGACGGGGTCGA
>JASHXW010000369.1 GCA_030043395.1 Streptosporangiaceae bacterium | reverse complement strand
CTGGCCCTGGCGGCGCCGGAAGCTATGGCGCTCCTTCGGGCCCGCCGGGAAACAGGCCGGTGGCGGGCCCCACGTTCACGCCCGCTGGCACGGTCCGAGGCACCGGCGGTTCTTCATCTGCCGATGCTTTCCCTGGCAGCCGGGACAGGACCGGTGCACCCGGGCCAGCGCGGACGGGCGCATCGATGGGCGGGCTTGCCGGGGCTGTCGGGGCGGCGGGAGCGGCCGGGGCGGCCGCAGTGGCCGGATCGGCTGCCGGAGCCGCTGGCGCGGCAGGGTCCGCTGGCGTTCCCGGTGGTCCAGGCGCGGCTGGCGGTGCGGGCGGCTTCATTCCAGGTAACCCAGGTGCTGCGGGAGGCTTCGGCAGTCCCGGCGGTCCAGGCGCTGCTGGCGGTGTCGGCGGCTACGGCACTGCTGGCGGATACGGCGGTCCTGGCTATGGCGGTCCTGGCTATGGCGGTCCTGGCTATGGCGGAGCCGGTGCCGCCAGTGCCGGTTACGGTGGTGCCGGCGGGTACGGCGGTCCTGGCCCATCCGGGCCCGGTGGCCCGTCTGGTCCGGGCGGCCCTGCGGGTCCCGTCGGTCAGGAGGGATCGATCCGCCGGTTGCGGCGGCGCGGCATGGGCAAGGCTGCCAGCATCGCCGCTGCCATCGCCGTGCTGCTGGCGGCTGGCGGGACGTACCTGTACCTGGAGAAGTCCAACCCTGCGAGCGCGTCGTCGAACAGCAAGGGCGACGGGGGCAGCAAGTCGTCCTCGGCCGCCAGGGGCCCCGAGCACGTGGTCTCGATCAGCCCGGCGGACGGCACTTCAGGCGTTAACGGAGCGGCGGACATCACTGTCACGTTCACCAAGCCGCTCAGCTCGTCCTCGCCGATGCCGACCCTCAAGCCGGACATCCAGGGGACCTGGTCGCGTTCTGGTGACACCGCGGTATTCAGGCCTGCCGTCGGCTTCAAGCAGCGGACCAAGGTCACCGTGCAGGTCCCCAGCGGCAGCACTGGCGTGCGGACCACTGGCGGCGGTCAGCTTGCCGCCACCGTCACCGACCAGTTCAAGGTCGGCAGCTACAGCCTGATCCGGATCGAGCAACTGCTCGCCCAGCTTGGCTACCTGCCGCTGAAGTGGGCGCCGACAACGGGCACCCCGATAGCGCTCAGCGACGCCAACGCTCAGCTCAGCGCCGCCTACGATCCTCCGCACGGCACCTACACCTGGAAGAAGGGTTACCCGAGCAATCTGCACAGGCTGTGGGTGCCGAACAGGGCAGGCATCGTGCTCAAGGGCGCGGTGATGGCCTTCGAGTCGCAGCATGGGCTGACGCTCGACGGCATCGTCGGGCCGCACGTGTGGAAGGCGATGTTCAAGGCCATCGCAGCCGGTGACAAGAACAAGGTCGGTTACAGCTACGCCCTGGCCAGCCAGCACGCGCCGGAGACGCTGACCGTCTGGCACAACGGCAAGGAGATCTTCCACAACCTCGCCAACACCGGCATCCCTGCCGCGCCCACGACGGTCGGAACCGCCCCGGTGTACATCAAGTTGCAATCCCAGATCATGCGCGGCACCAACCCGGACGGCACGAAGTACGCCGACCAGGTCTACTGGGTCTCCTACTTCAGGGACGGCGAGGCGGTGCACTACTTCCCGCGCGCCTCATACGGATTCCAGCAGAGCCTGGGCTGCGTCGAGCTGCCGTATGGTCCGGCGAAGTTCATCTGGCCATACCTGACGTACGGCACGCTGGTGACGGTGACGCCGATCTGACGCCGCGAGCGATAACTCGCGCGCGCTCGGCTGAGGGCGCCCGCTAGCATCGGAGCTTGCGGGCGAAAGGTCCCGCGAGCAGCGGACCGGGGCTGCCACCTACCCGGGACGAAGGAGCCAGCCGTGCCTGCCGAAAAGCTTCACATCACACTCGCCGGACGCGAGCACGTGGTGGAAGCCGGCACGACGGCCGGCGATGCCCTGGCGGCCGGCCAGTACGGCGGGGTCGGGCATGGCTCGGGCCCGGATGGCGAGGTCATCGCTGCCCGCGTGAACGGCATGCTCCGCGACCTCGCTTCGCCATTGGCCGACGGCGACGACCTAGCGCCGGTGGGCATCAAGTCGCCGGCCGGCCTGGCCATCTTGCGGCATTCCACCGCACACGTGCTTGCCCAGGCCGTCCAGGACCTGCACGCTGACGCCAGGCTTGGCATCGGCCCCCCGGTCGAGAACGGCTTCTACTACGACTTCGACGTTCGGGAGCCGTTCAGCCCCGAAGACCTTAAGGCGATCGAGCAGCGCATGCGCCAGATCGTCAAGCAGGGCCAGCGATTCCGGCGCCGTGTCGTCTCCGACGCGGATGCGCGGGTGGAGCTGGCTGCCGAGCCGTTCAAGCTCGAGCTCATCGGCTTGAAGGGCGGGGGAGCGGACGCGGAGGAATCCGTCGAGGTCGGCGGCACCGAGCTGACCATCTACGACAACGTCGACGCCGGGACCGGCGAGCTGCGCTGGAAGGACCTGTGCCGCGGCCCGCACCTGCCGTCGACCAGGCATATCCCGGCGTTCAAGCTGATGCGCAGCAGCGGTGCCTACTGGCGCGGCAGCGAGCAGAACCCGCAGCTTCAGCGGATCTACGGCACCGCGTGGCCGTCGCGCGAGGAGCAGGACAGCTACCTGACCATGCTCGCCGAGGCCGAGCGGCGTGATCACCGCAAGCTGGGAGCCGAGCTCGACCTGTTCTCGTTCCCGACCGAGATCGG
>JASHXW010000368.1 GCA_030043395.1 Streptosporangiaceae bacterium | reverse complement strand
ACTTGCCGCCCGCGGCGACCGAGAAGCTGGCGCAGGAGACCGGCGTCGTGTTCTTGTTCGCGCCCCTGTATCACCCGGCGCTGCGGCACACCGGCGGGCCGCGCCGTGAACTTGGCGTGCCGACCGTGTTCAACTTCCTCGGCCCGGTCGCGAACCCGGCGCGCCCGCACGCTCAGGCTGTCGGCGTGTCGGATCCGAGGATGGGTCCCGTGCTGGCCGGCGTGCTCGCCGATCGCGGCTGCTCGGCCCTGGTCTTCCACGGTGACGACGGCCTGGACGAGCTGACGACGACTGCCCCGTCGACGGTCTGGGTGGCGCGTGGCGGCGCTGTCGGCGAAACCAGCTTCGACCCGGCCGACATCGGCATCCCGCGCTGCGAGCCCGCCGACCTGCGCGGCGGCGGCCCGGCGCACAACGCCGAGGTGGCCAGGAACATGCTGGCTGGCCAGCCAGGACCAGTGCGGGAGACAGTGCTGCTGAACGCGGCAGCAGCCCTCGTCGCGAACGACGGCGTGCCCGAGCCTTCGCAGCTCACGCAGGCGCTCGCCGACGGGTACGCCAGGGCGGCCGGCGCGGTTGACTCAGGGGCCGCTGCCGCGCTGCTCGGCCGCTGGGCGCAGGCGAGCCAGCGGCTGGCCAGCTGACGCCGCTACTCGCCGTCGAGCCGGCTTACTCGGTGTAGCCGAGGGCGAATGCGGCTTCGAGGTCGTGCCGTGAGTACGTGCGGAACGCGATGTGCGTCTCGGAGTGCGTCACGCCCGGCACCTTGTTCACTGTGCCTGGAATGACGTCGCCGAGCTCGTCGTGGTCGCGCACGCGGACCATGGCCACCAGGTCGAACTCGCCAGTCACCGAGTAGACCTCGCTGACCTGCTGAATCTGGGCGATGGCCTCAGCCGTCTCCGGAATGCGCGCGACATCTGCCTTGATCAGGACTATCGCGGTGACCATAGCCGCCTCCTGGGTCCCAGGGGCTCGTGCCCCGGCTGCGGCGACATCGTAGCGGTTCTAGGGCCCGTGCCTCGCGGGCACCTGCCGCACCGGCGCAAGGCGCCTCTCCCTGACCGGCGTGGAGCCAGGCCACGGCAGTGGCCGATCCGCGAGCATGGCCAGCAGTCCGGTCAGCACGCCGGCGGTCGCCCGGGCGTCGGCGAGCGCGCGGTGACATGGCCCCGTCCTGGTGCCGAAATGCCCCGCCAGGGTCACCAGCTTGTGATCGGCAACCTCCCCGGGCCGCAGCACCATGCGGGAGAGCACGGCTGTGTCGATCACGACGCATGCTGGCCATCCGATGCCGCTGTCGTGGCAGGCCGCGCGCAGGAAGCCGATGTCGAACGGCGCGTTGTGCGCGATGATGACGCTCCCGGTGGCGAAGTTCAGGAAGCGCGGCATCACTTCGCCGATCGGCGGCGCGCTGGCGACCATGGCGTCGGTAATGCCGGTCAGCTCGGCGATCGGCGGCGGGATCGGCGTGCCGGGGTTGACCAGCGCGGTGAACTCGCTGACCGGCTGGCCGGGGCTGAGCCTGACGGCTCCGATCTCCGTAATGGCAGCGGCATCGGCCAGCCAGCCTGTCGTCTCGATGTCGACGACGACGACGTCGGGGCCTGCGGGCAGCCCGCGCTGCAGGACAAGCCCGGGCAGCGGCACGCCGAGAATCGCGAGGCCAGGCTGCCTAGGGCCAGCCGGAGTTCGTTCCGCGAGCGCAGTTGTCACCAGCTGGCAAGGTGGCCCAGGTACCGGAACGGCGATGCGGGGGACCGGCCACTGAAATCGGCCCTGCAGTTCCGGTGCGCTCACGCAGGCAACGGTATGGCCCGGTACTGACATTCGGATCGCAGCAGCGCCCGCGACACGCGGGCAATGAGAGTGCTCGTCCCGGCTGATGCCGCTTCGCGTGAGCCGTCCGGGAAAGCGAGTCTTCTTCTAGATGCGATATTTCCGAAGTGGTTGAATCTGCCGGCCACGCTTGGCTAGTCTGGCTGACCAGGTCGATCGCTCGGCAGCCGCGGCGATGGCGGCAGCGATGGGCCGCTACCGAGTTCGTAGTCCTGGCCGCGAGGCCAGCAGGTGAACCGGGAACCCCTGGAAGGTCGCCAGCACAGGGTCGCGATGGCTGGCGAAACCCCCGAGGAGATCGGCCTGGCCGCAGGCCAGACCCGACGGGCAGCTTGCCCCGGCCCGAGCCCGGAGCCGACTCGGCAGGAGTCTGCGCAGAAGGAGCGTGCCTCGCGCGTGCATTCGCCGTCGGCAGTTCGCAGGGTCAGCACACGGAACAACCCGACAATCGCTCGCGGTCCGCTTCGTCCTGGCCGCGGCTTGCGGATCGGCTGGATCACGGCGGTCAGCCTCGCCACCGTCGCCGCGGTGCTCAGCGTCAGCGG
The DNA here is from genome assembly GCA_030043395.1 of Streptosporangiaceae bacterium. The sequence goes on along the minus strand of JASHXW010000368.1, from coordinate 1,213 downwards.
TTCAGCTGGTGCTTCCTCGCAGCCTACGGCCGCGCAAGTGCAGAAGAGGCTGGCCAGGATTGACAAGAAGGCGAATGCGCTCGGGCAGGATTACGACGCTGTCCTGCAGCAACTCAGCCAGGCCAACACTCAGCTGAAGCTGATCGACAAGCAAACCGCGCGGGATCGCCTGGTCTTCGAGGCCGATCGCGCGCAGATCGACAAGCTGGCGGCCGTGGATTACGAGCAGGGCGGCGTCGACTCGCCGATCGGGCTGCTTACATCTGCCTCGCCTCGGCAGGTGCTCGGCGAGGTGTCGCTGCTGAATGCGCTGTCACTGGCCGACGGGGCCCAGATACGCGCGTACCTGTCGGCCAGCCGCGCGTTGCTGGAATCCGAGCAGGCAGCGGCTCGGACCAAGCTCGGGATCCTCGACTTGAAGCGCTCGCTCGGCAAGCGCCTGTCCGTGCTCAAAGGGCTGAAGCAGAAGGAAGAGGCCCTGCTCGCCCGGCTGACCCCGGCTCAGCGCCAGGCGGCAGGCGCAGGCGGCGGGACTACCAGCGGCCACTACCACGGCGCGACGGCCACCCAGGCTGAGAAGGCCGTGGCTTACGTCTACGACCAGCTCGGCTGCCCGTACGTATACGGCGGCACGGGTCCCTGCGAGGACGGCTTCGACTGCTCCGGCCTGGTCATGATGGCGTGGGCAGCGGCTGGCTTGTCGATCGAGCGGACAAGCTGGGAGCAGATGGCTGAGTTCCCCGCGGTCCCGATAACCACGTCGAGTGGCGCCTTCACCGATAAGTACCTGAAGCCAGGGGACATACTCGGCTTCCTGAGCAACGGGCACGTCGGGCTGTACGTCGGCGGCGGCTATCTGATCGACGCGCCTCAAACCGGGCAGGACGTACAGAAGGTAGCGCTGTCCGGCTGGTACGTGCAGAACCTCGACGGCGCTGTGCGCCCGTAACCACGCGGGCGACTCCGCAGCGGGCATGGCTGTGGCTCCGCCATGGGATCGGATCAGCGCGGTAGTCGCGGGCTAGGATCGTTCGCGTCCCAATTCAGCCCGCGTGTCGCCAGGAGAAGCGTCATCGGCAAGGTACTGATCGTCACCAACGACTTTCCGCCGCGCAGTGGCGGGATCCAGTCGTTCGTGCACGCGCTAGCTACCAGGCTTCCCGCTAGCGACGTCGTGGTGTACGCGCCGGCCTGGCCAGGGGCGGCTGAGTTC
>JASHXW010000367.1 GCA_030043395.1 Streptosporangiaceae bacterium | reverse complement strand
CTGGCGCGCTGGACGAACCTGTCGGAGACCACGTTCCTCCTGCCGCCGGATGCCCCGGGCGCCGACTATCAGCTGCGGATCTTCACCACCGACGTCGAGCTGCCATTTGCCGGGCACCCGACACTCGGTAGCTGCCACGCCTGGCTGAGCGCCGGGAACTCTCCGGCCAGGCCAGGTGAGATCGTCCAGCAATGCGCGGCGGGCCTGGTCCGGCTGCGCCAGGCAGACGGCAGGCTCGGCTTCGCGGCACCGCCGCTCCGCCGCGAAGGCCCGGTGGACGAGCTGCTGATCGAGCGTGCCGCCGGGCAGCTCGGGATCGAGCGCGCGGCCATCGTCGACGCGCAGTGGGCGGACAACGGTCCTGGCTGGATCGCCGTGCTCCTGCGCAGCGCCGACGACGTGCTGTCGCTCAGACCTGGTGCGATGGACATGGAGCTCGGCGTCGCCGGCCCGTACCCGCCGGGCTCGGAGTGCGCGTTCGAGGTGCGGGCATTCTTCCCGTTCGCCAACCGCGCGGCGGAGGATCCCGTGACAGGCAGCTTCAACGCGGCGCTGGCTCAGTGGCTGCTGGGATCAGGCAAGGCGAGCGCGCCCTACATGGCAAGCCAGGGGAGCGCGATCGGCAGGCGAGGACGGATCCACATCTCGCGCGACGCCGACGGCACGATCTGGGTGGCGGGCGCGACGACCACGCGGATCAGCGGTGAGGTAGATCTCTAGCTGATGTCCGGCAACGGGTGGCGAAGCCGCGCGGCAGGCTGATATGCACGGTTTATGAGCACTGACCAGGGCATCGGCGGTGGCGGTGCCGCGCCCTGGTACCGGGTCGTCGCCATTCCCGACACTTGCCACGCCGGTACCGCCCAGCGCGACTACGCGTCGGTCCTGCCTGCCGCGCTCGAAGCCGCAGAGAGCAGGCGACCGCTCGTTGTCGGATGGTTCTCCCGCGGCGGCGGCGCACCGCTCGAGCTCATCACCAACGCCGGCCCGCTGCCGACGGCCCCGGCCCAGCCGCTGGCCCCCTGGGCGGAGGCCCAGCAGACGGCAGAGCGGGCCGGAGGGCCCCAGTCCCAGGCCGCGTCGCCAGAGGCGGACACGCCAGCGCCGGCCGAACCTGACCTGCGGGAAGCCTCGCAGAATCCCTACGGCCCGCCGGGGGAGTTCCTGACCAGGCTGGCTAGCGAACTGGATCGCAAGGACCGGCACCGCGAGCTGGTCTTCCCCTGGGGCGCGCGAGGGCTGCCGATGCCCGACGGCCTGATGAGCGAACTCGACCAGCTGGTCTGGGCGCCGTGCCCAGGCTGCCTCACCAGGCCAGCGCCCTCCGACTCTGCCGGGCCAGCGTCGGGTACTCCCTCCGGCAGCTCGTGGCTGGGCTCGGGAGCGAACCTGGCCGCAGGCACGCCGACCTTGTTCGAGTCCGCGCTGACGACGTTGATGAGCCGGCCGTTCGGGTGGCTGGTGGTCGCCGAGCCGACGGACCTGCTCGATGCCGTGATCGCCGACCTGCGGGCGCAGCTCACCATCGCGCGCAGGTTCGACGACGAGCGCTCGCACTTCGACGCCGACCGGACGGCCGTCCGGCTCGCCGAGCTCGACGCCTTCGGCCTGGCCGGCCTGTGGAACATCAGGGTCCTCGTCGGTGCCGCTGACGCCGAGCAGCTCAAGGCCATCGCGCCGATGCTGGTGGGATCGGCCGACCTGAGCGCGCATCCATACCGGCTGCGCGGGCCGGAGCGGCCCAGGGATCTCGCCGACGCGCTCGCGGCCAAGAGCTCGGACCCGGCGGCCGACGCGACCGTGCCGTTCGCCGCTACCGCGGGTGTCGTGGTAGCCCTGGCTGGCTTGCCACGCAGGGAGGTCCCAGGCGTCCGCTTGCTCGACGTCGGCTATTTCGACGTGACCGCGGAATCGGCCGAGGATGCTGACATCGTCATCGGCACGATCCTGGACGGCCAGGACCGGGCGGTCGGCCAGCTCGGCGTGCCGCTCGCGACGCTGAACAGGCACGCGCTGGTCACCGGCGCGACCGGCTCAGGTAAGTCCCAGACGGTCAGGCACCTGCTCGAGCAGCTCACGCACGAGCGGATCCCGTGGCTGGTGGTCGAGCCGGTCAAGTCCGAGTACGCGGCGATGGCCGGGCGGATCGCCGCGAGCGGGGTCGGCGAGCTGACGATCATCAACCCGGCCGACCCCGAGGCGATACCGCTGGCGGTCAACCCGCTCGCGCCCGAGCCCGGCTACCCGGTGCAAGCGCACATCGACATGGTGCGCGCGCTGTTCCTCGCCGCGTTCGATGCCCGCGAGCCGTTCCCGCAGATCATGTCGCAGGCGCTGCAACGTGCCTATGAGTCGTGCGGATGGGACCCGGTGAGCGGCGGTGGCCAGCCGGGCGCGGTCGTGCCGCCCGCCGTCCCGACGCTCGCGCAGCTTCAGGCCGCCGCCATCGACGTGGTCACCGAGGCCGGGTACGGCCCCGAGCTGCACGCCGACGTGCGGGGCTTCGTCGACGTGCGGCTCCGGTCGCTGCGGACCGGGTCGGCAGGCCGGTTCTTCGAGGGCGGGCATCCGGCCGATATCGGCGAACTCCTGCGCCGCAACGCCGTGCTCGTCCTCGAGGACGTCGCCAACGACGAGGACAAGGCCTTCCTGATCGGGACGCTCGTCATCAGGATCGTGGAGCACTTGCGGCTGCGTGCCAGAGGCGGAGAACACACCTCCGGCTCACCCTCCGGGCACGACCTGCGCCATGTGCTGGTGGTCGAGGAGGCGCACCGGCTGCTGCGAGCCGACCGCGAGGGCGCGAGCGCCCACGCGGTCGAGCTGTTCGCTGGCCTGCTCGCCGAGATCCGCGCCTACGGCGAGGGACTGGTGGTCGCCGAGCAGATCCCGGCCAAGCTGGTCCCCGACGTGGTCAAGAACACTGCGCTGAAGGTCATGCACCGGCTCCCGGCGCAGGACGACCGCGAGCTTGTCGGCGCCACGATGAACCTGGACGGCGAGCAGTCCAGGCAAGTCGTGTCCTTCCCGCCCGGGATAGCGGCCGTGTTCGCCGACGGGATGGACCGGCCGCTGCGGATCAGGGTGCCGTTCGGCGGTCAGGTCGAGGCCGCGCCGCAGGCCGGGCAACTTGCCGGGCCGCCACTCGCCGGGCGCAGGTCGCCCGCGTGCGGTCCAGCCTGCTCGGGCCAGCGCGCCTGCACCTTGATGGAGTTGCGTTCGGCTGACCTGCTCGCGAGCTCGCCCGAGCAGGCCTGGCTGCGAGTATGGACCGAGGCCATGGTGCTCGCGTTCCTGACCAACTCGGCCCTGCCAGTGGTGCCGTCCGCGCTGCGGCAAAAATGGACCGACCTGGATGAGCGGCTGCGGGAATGCGTCCTGGCCACCGTGATAGACCGGGCCGTCACGGCCCGGTCAGGAGCCATTCGGGAATCGTTCGAGCCTGCCAAACTGGCCGCCGCGGTCAGCGTGATCGCACTGCGCATCCTTAATGGCGGCAAGGGGTCACTCACCCAGATCGGATCGGACTGGGTGATCCCCCAGCTCCAGTGGCTGCACGAGATCGAACGGGCCGCGCCGCTGACCGGCCCGTCGATCGATCCGTTCGAGCTCGCGCTGCCCCTCGATTTCGAGCTCCCAGGCCTGAGCGACCGGCCCGACATCAAGATCGGCCAGCGCATCAGCGCCCTGCGCAGGCACCCGCTGTCGATGGAGCTTGACCGGAACCGGCTGCCGGCCTGGACCGCGCTGCTTGGCGAGGACGACCAGCAGGCCTTCTGCGCTGACCTGGCCGTGCTAGCGGTCGGATCGAGCTACCGCGGCCAGCTGCTGCAGGCCGCTGGCGAGATGGGGATCGCTGACTGGCTCGAGCCGGTGCTCTCCTGGCCGCGCCGATTCATCGTAGGATCTGATGATGAACTAACCCAGACAGCAGTCCAGATGCAGACTTCACCCGGATAGCATCAGCCATGACCAAGCTTCCGATCAGGGCGCGTGTCGCCACCACGCTAGGCGAGGCCGCGGGCAAGATGTCGCGGCTCGCCGGCCGTGGCGACGGCTCGGTGATCGGCGGCGTCGTCGGCCTCCGGCTGGCTCCTGACCTGCTCAGCCAGCTGGCCGCAGGGCGCCAGGTCGTGCTGGTGACCGGAACGAACGGCAAGACCACGACGACGCGGCTGGTAGCGGCCGCGCTCGGCTCGCTTGGCCAGGACGTCGCGACCAACGCCTTCGGCGCCAACATGGAAAGCGGCCTGGTGTCAGCGCTGACCGGCTCGCCTGACGCGCCGTTCGCCGTGCTGGAGGTCGACGAGCGCTACCTGCCGTCGATGATGAAGGCCACCAACCCCAGCGTCGTCGTCCTGCTCAACCTGAGCCGGGACCAGATGGACCGGGCGGCTGAGATCTGGCTCATCGCCAAGCGCTGGCGAGAGGCGCTTGCGCAGTACCCGCAACTGCGCGTCGTCGCCAACGCGGACGATCCCCTGATCGCATGGGCGGCAGGCACGGCCAGCCAGGTCATCTGGGTCGCGGCTGGCCAGCGCTGGCACGACGACTCCTGGTGCTGCCCTGAGTGCGGGTCGCACCTGCGCAGGGACGAACTTGGCTGGCGATGCGGAGAGTGCGGCCTGTCCAGGCCCTCGTCGCGCTGGGTGCTCGACGCTGGCGCGGTGATCGACGACGCGGGAGCGGTCCGCGAACTCGACCTGACCCTGCCCGGCCGGGCTAACCGAAGCAACGCGGTGATGGCGCTTGCCGTGGCGAGCCTGTTCGGCGCCGATGTCGACCAGGCGCTGCCGTACCTGCGCAAGGTCACCTCAGTAGCCGGCCGTTACACGATGGTCGACCGCCGGGGGCGCTCCCTGCGCTTGCTGCTCGCCAAGAACCCGGCCGGCTGGCTCGAGGCCTTCGACGTGCTCGATCCCGACCGCCGTCCTGCTCTGCTGGCCGTCAACGCCCAGGGTCCCGATGGCCGGGACACGTCGTGGCTGTGGGACGTGGACTACCGGGTGCTCAGGGACCGGCCGGTGCTGGTGACCGGCGAGCGCAAGACCGACATCGCCGTCCGGCTCGAGGCCGACGAGGTCGCGTTCGACATAGTCGACGACATCGACGCCGGGGTGGACCGGGTGCCGCCCGGAGGGCTTGACGTCATCGCCAATTACACGGCGTTCCAGCAGATCAGGACCACGCTAGGGCGGACCACATGACGACGCCGCCGGATGGGGACATGGGCTGGCCAGCCGAGCCGCCGAGGGGCCGGCATGCCTCGCCGAGCGGCTCGTACCTGCCGCCGCTCCCGGGCAGCGACCCTGACCTGGCCGAGACGGCCTTCATCCCGGCCGTGATCGATGAGGCAGAACCGGGCGAGCCGGAACCGGCATTCGTTACCCCTGAGGCTGCCTTGCTCTCTGCGCCCGCTGAGCCTGTGGCCTATCCCGAACCCGAGCCCGAACCCGCGTACTGGGCGAACGAGCCCATGGGGTATCCCGGGCCGCAGCCCGCCGGCGAGCCGATCGAGTCCGCGGTGACCTATGCGGAGCCTGCGCCGGCCTACGCCGAGCCGGAGCCTGCTTATCACGTCAGCGAGCCGCAGCCGGCCCGGCAAAGCGCGCCGGGCGGATCGAGCGCCCTGCGCCTGGTCTGGATCTACCCTGACCTGCTCAGCACGTACGGCGACCGCGGGAACCTGATCGTCCTCGCCCGCCGCGCGCGGCTGCGCGGGATCGACGTCGAGGCAATCGAGGTGAACTCCGACCAGCCGGTACCGCAGCAAGGCGACATCTACCTGCTCGGGGGCGGCGAAGACCTGCCGCAGATCCTGGCCGCCCAGCGGCTCCGCGCGGACGGCGGGCTGAACGCGGCAGCAAGCGCCGGCGCGGTGATCTTCGCAGTATGCGCTGGCTACCAGCTCATCGGCTCGGTGTTCGGCGGCTCACAGGGCGAGCCGGTCGATGGCCTTGGCATCCTGGACATCGGCAGCGGCCGGGGCGAGCGGCGCGGCGTCGGCGAGGTCGTCGCCGACGTGGACCCCGCGCTCGGCCTGGACCGGCTCACCGGATTCGAGAACCATCAGGGCGTGACCAGGCCAGGACCTGGAGCCAGGCCACTGGCGCGGACCCTTGCCGGGGTCGGCAACGGAGACGGCACCGAGGGCGCCTACAGCGGCCGGATCCTCGGCACCTACCTGCACGGGCCGGCTCTGGTGCGCAACCCCGGACTCGCCGACTTGCTGCTCAGCTGGGCCGTCGGAATGCCCCTGGCCCCGCTGCCCGATCCGCAGGAGACGCTGGTCAGGCAGCTGCGCGCGGAACGCCTTGCCGCCGTGCCAGCCTGACCAGATCGCGATGCGCGGCCACGGGGCAGCCCGTTTAGTAGACCAGCGGCTTGGCGCCCTCGGCGAGGACCTCGGCGAGGAAGGTGGGCGCGCCAGCGATCCTGACTCCTTCGAGCAGGTCGCCTTCCTTGATCTCCCGGCGAGCCGCGCACTGTGTGCACACGGTGACCGTCCCGCCCTTCAGGATCGTCGTTAGCAGGTCGCCCACCGGGCTCGCCTGCGGGAGGCTGATGTCGTCCTGGTGGCCCGGCAGCGCAAGCCAGGTCGCCTCTCCGGTCAGCCACAGGGAGACGGCCACGCCGCTGGCGGCGGCTGTTGCGGCGACCGTCAGCGCCTGGTTGCAGCGCTCCGGATCGTTCTTGCCTGCCGTTGCCTTCACGACTAGTGACGCTGATGCCATGTGTCGCACCTTAGCCGGACTGCCGCGGCCGTAGGATCGCAGCGTGGCAGCAGACATCACGGCCGTGGTGCTCGCGGTGGCCTGCGCGGCGGCAGCCGCATGGTGCGTGCGGGTCGCGCTGCGGCTGTGGCGCGCTTCAAGCGGCCGGTAGCTACCCGGCCAGCGGTCGGCGGTTACCCGGCCAGCCTCCGGTCGTTACGCTTCCGGCATGGAACCTGCGCAGAGCATCCAGCCGCATCCGGATCTCGGCCCGATCGCGTTCCTCCTCGGCCGGTGGGAGGGCGCCGGCGTCGTGGGCTATCCGACGATCGAGAGCGCCAACTTCGGCCAGGAGGTCTCGTTCAGCCACAACGGCAAGCCGTTCCTCATCTACTCCAGCCGGACCTGGCTGCTCTCCCAGGACGGGGCCATAGGCCGGCCGCTGGCCATGGAGGTCGGGTTCTGGCGTCCGCAGCCCGGCGGCGAGCTCGAGGTACTGCTGACCCATCCGACCGGGATCACCGAGATCTACCTGGGCACGGTCACCGGCACCAAGATCGAAATGGCCACGGACGCCGTCGTGCGTACCGCCACGGCAAAGGACGTCACCGCGGGAAGGCGGCTTTACGGGCTTGTCGGTGCGGACCTGGCGTACGCCTATGACATGGCAGCCGTCGGCCAGCAGCTGCAGCCGCACGTGTCAGCGCAGCTCAAGCGCGTGACGTCCGGGATGGCCGTCTAAGAGCAGCTAGCTAGGGTGCGGATTGGGCCAGGCGCCGCGTCGAGCAAGCCTGGCCGGGCCAGAGAACTCCGCCGGCCAGAGAACTCCCCCGGCCCAAAGAGAAAGCCCCCGGGCTGCTCCCGCCATCACCTGCACGACGCAGGCTCTGGCGGGGACCGGCTGGACAAGGCCGATCACCCGGGGGTCCGGTGTCTGCCGTGTATTCGCCGACCGCCGCCTTGGCGGCACGCAAGCACAGACTCCAAAAGGATCTGGCCCGCAGGCCGGTGATTCGCGCAACCGGTTAGCGCCCGGTGCGCTCCACGGGACGGCGGCTAGCTGACAGCCACCTCGCGAGTCCGACATCTATGCATACTGTTGGACCACCTCCTTTCCCGCGTTAGCAAGCACGCTACGACACGTCCGCTCCGGTGAGCAAGTGGGTTATCTGGGAGTTCTGTCGCGGCGCGGTGAAGCTCGCGAGTGTCCGTAGACTCTGCTTATGTCGCAGACCTGGGATGACACGCTGCGGGCGAGCGGGTACCGGGTGACTCCTCAGCGGCAGCTCGTGCTCGAGGCGGTCAAGAGGCTGGAGCACGCGACGCCTGAGGAGATTTACAGCGCCGTCAAGGAGACGGCGGTCGGCGTGAACCTGTCGACTGTCTACCGGACGCTGGAGCTGCTCGAGCAGATCGGGCTGGTCACTCACACGCACCTGGGCCACGGATCCCCTCGCTATCACCTTGCTGCCGACGCCAAGCACGTGCACCTCATGTGCCGCACCTGCGGCGCGATCATCCAGGTCGATCCATCCGCGGTCAGTTCCCTGGTGACCGGCCTGCAGGACGCGTACGGCTTCGAGACCGACGTGAGCCACCTGACCGTGCACGGGCGCTGCGCGCAGTGCAGCGAATGAGTCCCTGACCGACTTGTGCCGGACCAGGGTCCAAGGGCCTTTCGCTGCCTGGGTCAGCCGGCTTACCTTCGTGGTATGACAGCCACGCAGACCAGCCAGCCCGACGGCACGCTGCACGTGACCGATAGCCGGACGGGCCTTAGCTATGACCTACCTATTGTCGAAGGCGCGATCCGCGCGCTTGACCTGCGCCAGATCAAGGCCTCGGATGAAGACTTCGGGCTGCTCTCCTATGACCCGGCTTACCTGAACACCGCGAGCTGCCGCAGCGCCATCACCTTCATCGACGGCGAGAAGGGGATTCTGCGCTACCGCGGCTACCCGATCGAGGAGCTAGCGCGGCGAGCCTCCTTCCTCGACGTCGCCTACCTGCTTCTCAACGGTGAGCTTCCGGACAAGGACGAGTCCGATTCGTGGTCACGGCAGATCGCCCACCACACGTACGTCCACGAGAACGTGAAGAAGTTCATCGACGGCTTCCACTATGACGCCCACCCGATGGGCATGCTGGTGAGCTCGCTGGCGGCGCTGTCGACGTTCTACCCGGAGGCCGCCAAGGCGGTGTCGGACAGTTCCCTGCAGCAAGAGCAGGTGATCAGGCTGATCGCCAAGATGCCGACGCTTGCGGCGTTCGCCTACCGGCACGCTGTCGGGCACCCGTATGCCTATCCCGACGCCGAACTGTCCTATGCAGGCAACTTCCTCAACATGATGTGGAAGATGACCGAGCCTAGGTACCGGCCTGACCCGGTTCTCGAGCATGCGCTTGACGTCCTGTTCATCTTGCATGCCGACCACGAGCAGAACTGCTCCACCAGCGCCATGCGGGTGGTCGGCAGCTCCCAGGTGGATCCGTACTCGGCAGCGGCCGCGGCCGCGGCGGCGCTGTACGGGCCGCTGCACGGCGGAGCGAACGAGCAGGTCCTGCGGATGCTCAGCCAGATCGGGTCGGTGGACAACATCCCCGCCTATATCGAGCGGGTCAAGCGCGGCGACGTCAGGCTGATGGGCTTCGGCCACCGGGTCTACAAGAACTTCGACCCGCGGGCCACGATCATCAAGGAGGTCGCCGACGAAGTGTTCCGGGTCACCGGGCGCAACCCGATGCTGGACATCGCCCTGGAGCTGGAACGGATAGCTCTCGCCGACGACTACTTCATCGGCCACAAGCTCTACCCGAACGTGGATTTCTACTCGGGCATCATCTACCAGGCGATGGGCTTTCCGGTGACGATGTTCCCAGTCCTGTTCGCCATCGGCCGGATGCCCGGCTGGCTGGCGCAATGGCAGGAAGGCGTGCGCGACCCTGAGCAGAAGATCTCCCGGCCGAGGCAGATCTACGTCGGTCACGAACTGCGGCACCTCAACGGCGGAACAGGCTGACCCCCCGGCCCGTCCGCGGGCCGAAAATGGCGTGACGCCGGGCGGCGGCGTTCCTAAGGTTGCCTGGTGTCCCTGCTGAGCGCTCGCGGCGTAACAGTGTCGCGCGGAGCGATGACCGTGCTGCAAGATGCCGACCTCGTGGTGGCAGCAGGCGACCGCATCGCCGTCGTGGGCCCGAACGGCGTCGGCAAGTCGACGCTTCTCCAGGTGCTTGCCGGGCTGCTGGAGCCCGACGGTGGCACGGTGGACGCCGCGGCGACGGTCGGCTACATGCCGCAAGAACGCGACCGCCGAGCTGGCGAGACGGCGCTGCAGTACCTGGCCCGCCGTACCGGGGTGGCGGCGGCCGAGAGCGAGATGCTGCGCGCGTCGGAGCGGCTGGCGCAGGCAGCGCCCGGTGCTGTTCCTGCCCGTGCTGACCAGCCCCGTGCTGACCGGCACCGCGATGAACACGCCTAC
>JASHXW010000366.1 GCA_030043395.1 Streptosporangiaceae bacterium | reverse complement strand
CATGCCCGGCGGCTAACCTGGGCGGCACCGCGCTCCCCCGTACGACGGTCCCCCTCCGCGACGTTCGGCTTTCCCTTCCCAGCGCCACCCCCCGGGGTCCGGCAGGAGCCGGGCTGTGTGCCGCTTGGGGTTCTAGTTATACACGTCGTACAGGCGCAACTACGGCGTGTTATGGAATTGACATCCAAGCCCTTCGGGCAATGGCACCTGTATGGGAAAGAGCGGGTCCAATCGGCACGCCGAACGGCCGCCATAGGCGGGCAATGAGGAGCTGTAGCTCAGTCGAAATCACACGGCAGGTGCTTGATGCCGTTAATGAAGCTGGACAGCAGCCTGTCCGGCTCCCCGGCGGCGCGGATGGTCGGTACCCGGTGCAGCAGCTCGCGGAGCATGACGGTTATCTCGCGGCGCGCTAGGTGCGCTCCCAGGCAGAAGTGCGGTCCCGCGCCGCCGAACCCGACGTGCGGATTGGGGGAGCGGGTGATGTCGAAGCCCAGCGGGTGGTCGAAGACTGACTCGTCCCGGTTGGCCGACCAGTACAGCAGGGCCGTCTTGTCCCCCTCGTGGTACTGGTGGCCGTTGATCACCGCGTCACGCGTGACCGATCGCCGCATCCAGATCACCGGCGAGACGTATCGCACGATCTCCTCGACCGCCCCGGCGATCCGGCCGTCGAAGTCGGCGAGCAGCAGATCACGCTGGTCGGCATTGTCGGTGAGCAGGACGAGCGAATGCGAGATCGCGTTGCGGGTCGTCTCGTTTCCGGCGACGACGAGCAAGATGAAGAACGAGGCGAGCTCGGCTGGCGTGAGCTGTTCTCCGTCGACGTTCGCGGTGGCAAGAGCGGAGATCAAGTCGTCGCTGGGGTTGCCCTCGCGCTCGGCGGCCAGGCTGGTGACGAGGGCAGCCAGGTCAGCGCCTGCTGTCAGGAGCTGGCCGATTGCCTCGTCCATGTTGTCGCTGAGGAACTCCGGATCCCCGCCGGCCAGGATCCTGTTCGTGTTCCGCAGCACCATCTCGTAGTGCTCGTCGCCGATCCCCATCATGTCGCAGATGATCTTCAGGGGCAGCCTCGCCGAGACGTGCTGAACGAAGTCGCATGGCCCGGTGGCCAGCAGGTCGTCGACGATCTGAGCGGCCGCGCGCTGCGCGTCGTCCTCGAACTTCTTGATCATGCGGGGCGTGAACGCGCGGGAGACGATCCGGCGCAGCCTGGCGTGCCGCGGGTCGTCCAGGTTGATCATCGAGCCGAAGTACTCGTTGAACTCCGGCGGCAGGTCGACCAGGCTAGTCGCGCCGCGGGCCGAGGAGAAGATGTCAGGGTTACGGCTGGCCTCGAGCACGTCGGCGTGCTTGACGAGGGCGTAGTAGCCGTCGCCCGCGGTCGTGAACGGAGTCTCGGGATCAGCGAAGTACGGCGGCGCATCCAGCTTGCGCAGCTCCGCGAATGCTGCCTCCCTCTCGCTGAGCGGCAGCGCCCAGAACTCGTTCGCCGACAGGTCGATGCCATCGGCCGAGGAGGCGGGGGAGGCAGAGGCTGGAGAGGACACGGGCAACCGCCTTCAACTCGGGTTACTCAGCAGTACCCATAGTGGCAGACCACGCCAGTATCAGGCTATTTCTTGACCGGTCTACCGACCGGGCGGGCGCCACGGAAAGCGGCGGAGCTCGCCAGTCCTGATGGCGATCGCCACAGGGGCGCCGAGGTCAGCCACGTCGATCACCGCGGCGGCGACGGTCGCCTGGCGAGCGTTGAGCACCAGCCACCCGGCGCCAGCGAAAGAGCGGCTCGTCGGCGTAGTGGGCGTCGCCGCGAGATCCCGGGGCGCGAGGCCCGGCAGGCAGCGCCGTATCGCCCTTGTCATGGCGGTCGTGACAGCCGCCGCCCTGGCGTCATCGCGTGACGCCGCGCCGGCTCCGCTTCCGGCGCCAGTCACGGACCCGGCCGCGTCGGGGGCCGCGTCGCCGGCGGCTGCCAGGCCGATCACCGGGGGCTGGGCGTGCATGATGCGGTCGGCGACCGCAGCGGCGGCCTTGTTAGTGCGCTCTGGGCCCGTGCTTGCCTCCTTGCCGTCCCTCGCGTCGGTTACGAGCTCCGTGTGGCACGCCACTGGACCAGTTGCGCGAGCGCTCAGCTCAAGGCGCGCGGGTTCGTGGCCGGATTGCGGTCCGCCTGCCTGGATGACGCGCGCCTCGATGTGCAGGCCGGCGTCGCCGAGGCCAAGGTCGGCCAGGGTTCGCTCCAGGTAGCAGGGCAGCAGCGAGGCCGGCCAGGCTCCGTGTGGCGGCAGCGAGCCAGCATCGCGCATCCTCAGCCGGCGCCAGGTGATCAGAGTGTTTCCCGCCTCGTCGGCTGCTTCGACGTCCCAGACGTACTCCGCCGGGCGAGTGACTGCAGCGTCCGCCTGCTCAAGCTGCGTCGCGCGGATCACCGCCGTCCCACTTGCGAGCGACCCGCTGAAGGTGACCGATTCGCATCCGGCCATCGTCAGGCGCCGGTGCGGGACGCAGGCCTGGAGCACCTGCAGCGTCGCGTCGCTGAGCCCTGGATCGCCGAGCAGCAGCCCGGCGTCCGCTGGCTGCTCGCCCTCGGCCGGCTCGCCCTCGGCCGGCTCGCCCTCGGCCGACTCGCCATCGGCCTGCCCGCCCTCGGCCGGCTCACTCGCCGGGCCGAACCATGGCTCTTCGTCCGAGCCGCTGGCCAGCGCGATCGCTGACTGCGGGGTCAGGATCCGCACCTGCTTGAGCCTGGCGAACCGACCGCCCTGGAAGCACGTCGACCCGTATAGGTCGCGTCCATCCGTCGTCGGCGCGGCCATGGGCTGCGGCTCGGAGTCCTGTTGGCCGGGGACCTGCTCGACCTGCTCGGCTAGCCCGACCTGCTCTGCTAGCTCGACCTGCTCTGCTAGCTCGACCTGCTCGACCTGCTCGCCGAGGTCCTGCGGATCTGCTTGGCGCTCAAGGTCCTGCTCGTGCTGGCGGGCGAGTGAGTTATCGCAGGAGAAGCTTGCTCGGCAGTGCTCGATCGCGAACCCGCTCACGTCGCTTCTGACGGTGACCGTGATGGAGCCTGGCTCCCGCAACGCGCTAATCCTGACTCTCGCGGCTGAGCTGGCTAGCCCCGCCGGCAGCATGATCGGGGCGGCCATCGTGACGTCGTTCGCTTTGAGCGTCGGCCCGCCTGCGAGAACGGAAGCAACCTGGGACATCGCTTCCAGTGCCATCGCGGGCGCCAGGACAGCTGACCCGTCGACCAGGTAGTCGCGCAGGTACGGATCGGTCTGGAAGGAAATGGTGGCCTCGGTGATGAGCTCGATGCCCGGATAGCTCACCAGGACGTGCTCGGTAAACCTGCCACGCTGTCCGGCCGCCGCGTCCTTGGCATCGACGCCGCTTTCAGGGCCGAGGGCAGGTCCGGCGATGTCCGAGGCGATCTGGCTCGGTGCGAGCAGGCCCACCCGTCCATGCACGGCGAGCCTGGCTGGCAGGCCGTCCGTCGTGAGCAGCTTAAGCAGCAGCCTGGATCCAGTTGCTATCGTCAGCGCCGCGTGGCCAGCTTTGCCGCTCGCGGCGAGGAAGTCGGCCCGCTCGCCCAGGCCCGTGCCGGACCAGGCGGGGAAGTCCACGTGCACGGCACGGCAGCCGGGACTGGCGTCTGCGAGCCGCCTTGCGTGGTCGGCCAGGGCGCCGCTCGCGAGAGCGAGCAGTCCTTCCCCGGCTAGGCCGTACCGCCCGGCGACCGACCCGAAGGTCACGATCAGGCGTACCGCGCTCGGTCCCTCGCCTCGCGCGCGTTCCGCGGTGCGGACGGCTGCCGCCATCTGGTCGAGTGCGGCATTGCACCGTCGCACCCTGCGGTGAACGCAGATGTGGCTCAGTTCCACCAGGGACAGTGGCGGGCCGGCGGATGTCGTGTGGCTGATCGCAGTGACCCGGCCGAGCCGGCTTTCCACGCGCTTGACCGCTGCGACAAGCGCTACGTGGTCGGCTAGGTCGACAACCTCGTAGCTGATTCTGGCGCCAGCGCTGCGAAGTCGCTCGAGGTCTGCGATGACCTCGTCGTCCTCGTCTGCGTGCTCGCGTCCGATGAGCACGGCTGCGGCCCCTGAACAGGCGACCACCTTGGCGAACGCGAGCCCAGCGGCACCCGAGGCTCGGCTGATCAGGACGACATCGTCTTGGCCGAGTGGGAAGTCGGCGGCGCCAGGGATGGCGACAGGAGCGACGACCGGCTCGAGCGCGGTGCCGTCGGGGCCGAGTGCGAGTTCGCGATACTGGCCAGGAGTCGCCGCTGCCAGTCGGCTCGCCGCGACGATGCCTTCCTCGGTCATCGCTGTGCGGACGATGGTGATGCCGACCTCGGGGTGCTCGGCTCGCAGGGTTGCGAACAGCCCGCTCGGCCCGGCTCCGGTGCAGATCGCGACGAGCTGGCCGGTGCTCATCGCGTCCTTCGCGGCCCAGACGGCGGCGTCCGGCGTAGCAGGGTCGTCAAGGCTGCCCAGCACAGCAAGTGTGCGGTCCGCTTTCGCATCATGCGTGAAGAGCTCAGAGATCTTCTTGCGCAGCGGCTCCCAGCCTGCCGTGCGCACCCGCCAGGGCCGGTCGTCGCAGGTCGGCAGGGGAAACGCCAGCGGCCTGGTCTCCTCGGCAAAGCAGCGCGTCCAGGTAGCAATTCCCGTGACAGCTTCGGCCGCTGACGACAGCGGTGGGCGCGGCACGGCACTGGGAGAAGCGAAGGCTTCGCCCTCGCCAGGCACGCCCGCCTCAGACCCCGAGGCGGCCGCTTCGACGGGCTGGTCATCGGCTCGCTCAGTCTCGGCCAGGGCAGTCTCGGCCAGGTCAGCCTCGGCCAGGTCAGCCTCAGCCGGCTCAGCCTCGGCTCGCTTGGGCTCGGCTGGTTCGGGCTGAGCTAGTTCGGGCTCGGCTAGTTCGGGTTGGGCTTGCTTGGGTTGGGCTTGCTTGGGCTGTGGTGGATCCGGTTGCGCTGGCTCGGACTCGGCTGGCGGCTGCGGCGGCCTGACGATGAACAGCGGCTCCCGCCAGATGTCGATGCGTCGGCCAGCAAGGCCGGCATAGAGCGCCTCGGGCCTGGTCAGCGCACCGATCGCGAACATCGCCGCGGCGGCCTGGTCGACCTGCGCGTCGTCGGACGCATCGCCGGGGATGCTGATCGCCGGAACGTCGAGCTCACTGAGGGCGCGATCGAGCTGGCCGTCCATGCCGGTGACCAAGAGGAGATCCGCACCGAGGGCCGCGAAGTTCACCGCGTTGGCCAGGCGGCCATTGGCGGGTTGCCGGGTGGCGCTCGCCGCGTGGACAAGCTCGGCGCGCAGCATCTCGCCGATCGCCCGGCGGTCGCTCAGTTCGTAGCCGGTATAGGCCGACAGCAGCCGCTTCCCCGGGGACCGGAACTGGAACGTCCCGAGCATGTCCAGGCCATCGCGCAGCCGCTCCGCCGCCACTTCTGGCGGGGCCGCAAGGACGGCCGCTCGCAGTGCGATCAGCGCCCGCGCATCGGCCGGGCTGATGCAGCCAGCCCAGACCAGACCTGCCAGCTCACCAACTCCGTAGCCGGCGGCGCTCGTTGCGCGAACGCCGAGGGAGTCGAGCCGCTCCAGGATGTCCAGGATCCGGCTCAGCTCACTCTGCGGTAGGTCAGCGGGATAACGCCGGCCGGCGAGCAGCAGGCTAAGCTGGCCCGCCCAGTCCGAGGCGAAGATGCCAGGCCTGATGTTCAGCGTTCCGCTCGCCAGCCGGGGAAGCAGCTCCGCGGCGCTCCTCGCCAGCTCTGCGAGCTGATCTTGGTTGCCGGCTACCAATGCGACCCGGACATCGCGTGCGTCAGCGTGCTCGGGGGTCGCGTCTGCTGCGGCGTGGGTGAGTTGCACGGCCAGGTCCTGGAGCTGGCCGTCGGTGAGCCCCGGTGCGATGTCCGCGATCCTGGATAGGACCGCTGCAAGCGCCGATCGATTCGGCGAGCGGAGCAGGTAGGCCAGCGGCTGGCCGTGGTCGGCGGCGTAGCCCGCCTTCGGTGCTCCGGTCCTGGCGCCGGTCCTGGCGACAGCGGCCGGCTGCGCTCGGCGCACGCTGCGCGGCCCACGCTTAACGGTCTTGTCCGCCCGCGGGCCTCCGGGGCCACCGCGAAGCACGAGGTGAACAGCGGGCTCACTCTGGCCGGTCGCGCTCACCGCGGCATGGCGGACGATCCCCTGCCATGGTTGTGCCCGAGCTGGCGAGCTCAGTCCTGCGCTTCCGTCGCGGAGCATCCGATGTGGCGCGCGCGTGCCAGTCGATGGCGGCAGCACCGCGTTGCTCGCTGCCAGGACTGCCTTGATCAGGCCCGCGATTCCGGCGGCCGCCCCCGTGTCGCCGATGTTCGCGCTCACCGAGCCGAGGGCAGCGACCCGCCCTACGCTCGCGACCTGGCTCGCGCCCGCGCGCAGCGCCGTCAGCGCGGCCAGGTCGGCCTCGTCGGCTGCGGGGACGCCAGTTGCGCAGCCCTCGATGAGCCGCACGTCCAGCGGGTCGACCTGAGCCGCGTCATAGGCCTGCCACATGGCGGCGAGCAGCCGCGTCGCGCGGTCGAGGCTCGGTGACTTGCCGGCATCGGTACCCCAGCCGAGTATCTCCGCGTGGACATGCAGGCCCGCGGCCATGGCATCAGGGCTACGGACGAGAACCACCGCGCCCGAGCCGTCACCAGGCAGGAAACCGGTCGGGTGCTGGTCGTAGATCCGGACGTCACCTGTCGCGAGCGAACCCGACTCGGTCAAGCTGGCCAGGCGGGCTGGATCAAGCACGGTGTCGGCCCCGCCGGCGATGGCGATGTCGATCTCGCCTGCGGCCAGGCAAGCGCAAGCCTGCGCCACGCTGGCAAGTGACGACGAGCTGTCCACTCGGATGGCCCCTTCGGCTCCGGCCAGGCCCAGGCGAGCGCAGATCGCCGCCGAGACCGCCTGGCCACCACCGCCGCCAGCCGCAGTCGCCATGAAGGTGCCCACTCGGCCCGTCAGGGGACGGGAACCGCTTGCCCAGCCAGCCGCAGCCAGTGCACGGGCCGCTGTTTCCAGGGCGAGCCAGCGCGCGGGCTCCGCGCTGGCATACGCACGGCT
>JASHXW010000365.1 GCA_030043395.1 Streptosporangiaceae bacterium | reverse complement strand
AGCTCGACCGCCTCGGAGACAGCTTCAAGCGCGGCCCTGGTTACCTCGTCCGGCTCGTTGCGCATTGGCCTCCGGTCAGGAGTTGAACTGGTGCGTGGTGCTCTGGTAGTCGAAGATCTCGGCCTTGGTGAACCAGACGCCGATCTCGTGCTCGGCTTCCTCGGCATTGCCCGATGCGTGCACGAGGTTCGCGACCGCAATGCCGTTGGCGTTCGCGTAGGCCCTGCTCATGTGCGCGAAGTCACCGCGGATGGTTCCCGGGGCAGCCTGGTCTGGGTAGGTCGGGCCGACGATCTTCCGCACGCACGCGACCGCCTCGACGCCTTCGAGAACGAAGGCGATAACCGGACCTGACTGCATGAACCGGGCCATCGAGTTATAGACGCCAGTCCCGAAGCGCTCTTCGAGATCGAAGTAGTGCTGCCTCGTCATCTCCGCGTCCATCCACACCATCTTGGCTGCGACGACCTTGAGCATCGCGTCCTCGAAACGCGTCAGTACCCGTCCGGTGAGTCCGCGTGCCACGGCGTCCGGCTTCAGCAGGACCAGAGTCCGCTGGATGCCGCTGTCGTCGCTCATTACGCTGTTCCTCTTCCTTCCTACCGCTAATGTCGCCGGGTCAGCATAGCGGCGCGTGCGCCATGTCCGCGCCCGCAGGTCAGATCTTGCCCGAACGCGGGCTCTTACTCCAAAGCAGGCCCGTTCCGCGTCAGGTCACGGCACGAAGTTGTCATCATGCGGGTGACTGTGTACCGGTTCGACCAGTCATTCCGGATCAGAACTAAAGGTCGCATAGAGTGTCTGGCGCGGGGCCGACGAGATGCGGGGCCCGGGCAGGTCCGCTGAGTTAGCAGGCGCAGTCAGTAGACCTAGGAGGACCGCGTGGAGTCATCGGCAGGAGGTTCTGCGGCGGGGCAGCCTGCGGCCGAACGGTCCGATGGGTCCGAGCCCAGGGAGAGCGGCGAACCGGAGAGCAGCGAACCGGAGAGCAGCGAACCGGAGTGCACTGAAGTGGAGTGCACTGAACCGGAGCGCAGCGATCCCGCCGAGATAGCAGTAGACACGCCCGCCACCCGGGCGGACGAGTCTGGCTCGGCTGGCGTTGCTGAGTCCGCCTCCGCAGCTGATGCGACGGCGGCTGACATGCCAGCGGTTACTGAAACGCCAGTCGCTGAGCCCGCCGTCGCAGAGACGGCCATCGCTGACACAGGTCTTGCTGAGCCCGCGAATGCTGAGGGGGTGAGTGCTGAGGCGAGGGCCGCTGAGCCGGCGGATGACCAGGCGGTGCATGAGCCGGGACGGCGCGAGCTGCGCCAGGCCCGCCGCAAGGAGCGCCTGCATAAGTATCGCTGGGTCTGGCGCCCCGGCCTTGCGGTTGTCGCCGCCTTCGCCATCCTCGTCGGGTACTCGCTGTCCAACGCGCTGACTGTGCCGGGCGGCGGGACCTTCTCCCAGCGGGTCGCTGAGTGGGCGCGCGACAACAACATGGGCTTCCTGGTCACATTCGGCGAATGGCTGACCTACCAGCCGCCGAAACGCGGCGGCAAGCCTGACGTGTCCTTCAACAAGCTCGGCGGGCACGTCGTGGCGAAGTGTCCCGCGCACTCGTCGCATGCCAGGAAGCGCGTGCCTAAGGCGTGCCAGAAGAAGCAAGACCACGGCATCAGGCCGATCATTCCCGCCAACCTGGGCTCGCCTGCGGGAAAGCCGCTGCCAGGAGAGGGTGTCTGGAAGGCCATCGTCAGCGTCAAGGGGGTGCCGGCCGTCTTCAAGACCTACGTGCGGGAGAGCCGGACGTACTCCTCTTACTATGCGGGCATCGTCTCTATGGACCCGCGGCTGCTCAGGTTCGAGTTGCGCCCCGGTACCGAGGATCCCGGATATGGCAACTGGGGCGCCGCGATGGACATCCCGCCGGGTCATCGCCAGGGCCTGGTGGCAACCTTCAACAGCGGCTTCCGGATCGCAACGTCCGACGGGGGCTGGTACCTGAACGGCCACTACGACGGCCAGCTCGTCAAGGGAGTGGCGTCCGAGGTCTACTACCGCGATGGCGCCATGAAGATCGGAGTCTGGGGCCGGGGCAGCCTGCACATGGGTCCTCAGGTTGTTGGCGTGCGCCAGAACCTTCATCTAATTGTCATCAACGGCCAGGTACCCTCGACCGTCAATCAGAACGTGGAAGCGGCCTGGGGCGCCACTTTGAGCAGCAACTACTACGTCTGGCGATCAGGCGTCGGCATGACGAAGGACGGTCGGATCATCTTCGTTTACGGGCCGGCCATGGACGTCCGAACCCTGGCGGAACTGCTGAAACGGGCAGGCTGCGTGACTGCCATGGAGCTGGATATCAATCCCGACTGGATGTCATTCATGTACTATCTGGCCAAAAATCATCCGGCCAACCCGACGCCGGTCAATCTCCTGCGCGGCCAGATACAGCCACCCGACCGGTACTACTACCTCGCTAATCGAGACTTCACGGCGGTCTTCTCCCGATGACAGTCCCACCCGCAGCGGCTCAGGTCACTGAACCGCGGAGTGGAGCTGCCGCTCGGCTCGCCGGGTCGGGGCGCTGGCTGAAGGCTGTCGTGCAGAGCACCCGCCCAAGGCAGTGGCCGAAGAACCTGCTCGTATTCGCCGCTCCGCTGGCTGGTGACTCTCTAGGCCGGCCGGACGGCTTGTGGTATGCGCTAGTCGCGGCGCTGGCTTTCGTCGCAGCCTCCTCGGCGGTCTACCTGGTCAACGATGTCCTCGATGCCGACAGGGACCGCAGCCACCCGTACAAGAAGTTCCGCCCCGTCGCGTCGGGCCGCCTGCCGGCCTGGCAAGCGCTCGTGCTCGCGGTTTGCTGCGTTCTCGCCGCGCTCGGCGCAGGGCTTGGCATCGGAGAGCCGCTGCTCATCGGGGCGATCGGCATTTACCTGGTGATCTCGTTCCTGTATTCCGCGTGGCTCAAGCACATACCAGTGGTCGACCTCTTCAGCGTCGCCTCGGGCTTCGTGCTGCGAGTCATCGGCGGCGCGGCGGCCACCCACGTGCCGCCGTCCGGCTGGTTCCTGCTGGTGTGCAGCCTGGGCGCGCTGATGGTCGCGATAGCCAAGCGATTCACCGAACTGACCGTGCTCGGCGCGGACGCAGCCAAGCACAGGCCGGCGATGAGCGGTTACTCAGCGCCCGCGCTCCGCCTCGCCCAGCGTGCCGTGTCGCTGGCCATGATGGTCTCCTATGTGCTCTGGGCCGCTACCGAGCCGACCGCGAAGCGGGAAACGTGGCACCTGATCAGCGCGGTGGCGCTGGCCGCGGCACTGATCCGCTTCGACCGGCTGACCGCGAGGGCGAGCAGCAAGCCCGTCGAGGACCTGATTTCGCGTGACCCGCTGATGGTCGCCTGCGAGATAGCCTGGCTGGCGCTGTTCGCGGCCGGCCTGTAGGCTCCGGCCGGCGATGAACCGGCCGGCGATGAACCGGCCGGCGATGAACCGGTCGGCTATGAAGGAGCTAGGACATGCTCGATGACCTAGGTAGGCCCGCCCGGATACTGCTGCTCGGCGGTACCAGCGAGATCGGCCTTGCGATCCTGGCCGCGCTGAAAGCCCCGGCAGGCTCGGCGGTCCTGCTGGCCGGGCGCGACGAGCAGCGGCTGGCGGCCGCAGGCAAGGAACTGCCGTTCCGTACTGCGACGCTGTCCTTCGACGCGCTTGAGCCCGGCACCCACGAGGCGGTGGTAGCCGAGGCCTTCACTGAGCCCGTTGACATCGTGATCGCCGCGACCGGCCTGCTCATCCCGCAGGAGGAGCTCGACGGCGATCCGCTGCGGGCCGCGCAGATGATCGACACCAACTTCACCGGCCACGTGACCACGCTGCTGGCCGCCGCCAGGCGGATGCGCGCGCAAGGCTCCGGCACGATCGTGGTGCTCTCGTCAGTGGCGGCGATCCGGCCAAGGAAAGCCAACTACGTGTACGGATCGGCGAAGGCCGGCCTGGATGCCTTCGCTCGCGGTCTCGCCGACGCGCTCGCTGGCAGCGGCGTTCGCGTCCTGCTCGTTCGGCCAGGCTTCGTCATCGGCCGGATGACCGCCGGAATGAGCGCTGCTCCGTTGTCGTCGACGCCGGAGCAGGTCGGTGCGGCAGTGGCCACTGCTCTCGACGGCAAGGCCGCGGTCGTGTGGATCCCGAAAAGCCTGGCGATGCTCGCCGTCTTGATGCGGCTCGTGCCCAGGCCCGCCTGGCGCAGGATGCGCCGCTAGCTAGCACTGCAGGATGCGCCGGTAGCTAGCACTGCGCAGGATGCGCCGCTAGCTAGCACTGCGCAGGATGCGCCGTTAGCCACCCCGCATGCTTCGGATAAAACCGACAAACTCGCGACGTAACCCTTGTTGCCTCGCAAACAGTCATACTGCTGCTATGCAGGGTATTTGCTAGATACCATGCAAGATCTTGCGCCAGTAGTCAGGCGGTCATGATCCATCAGATTGGTTT
>JASHXW010000364.1 GCA_030043395.1 Streptosporangiaceae bacterium | reverse complement strand
AGCTCGTCCGTGGTCACGCCGGGAACTACGTGCTTTCCGACCTCGACGAGCGCCTGAGCGGCGATCCGGCAGGCAACCCGCATTGCCGCGATCGTCTCGGCGTCTTTGATGTCGGGCTCACCAAGCGTCGGATAACGCTTGCCAACGTACTCAGGCCGCTGAATTGCCGAGGGAACCGGGCGAGGAGGTGAAATCCGGCCGGGTCGCAACGTAGTCACCATGATCTGAGAGTCTAGTTCGCATGGACTCTGGCAAGCACTGGTGGTTCTGCCTGAAGCACAACGAAGTCGAGCCTGACGCGGGTTGCCCAGGAAAGTGGCGGCTTGGCCCTTTCGCAACGCAGGAGGAAGCGGCGAACGCGCTGGAGAATGCGCGGCGGCGCAACGAGGAGTGGGACGCCCAGGACGACGACGCGTAGCCTGGCCGGCGACCGCGCCAAGACCGCTGCGGCATAATCGCTAACGTGACGTCGCAGTGGACGGGACAGGGCCTGCCGCCGGTCGCCCAGGCCCGGATGGCGGAGATCAAGGCCAGCGGCACATGGGGATCGGCACTCACTACCGCTGAGTTCGCCGCGATCAGGAGCTCCGGATTCGAGCCTGTTGGCCAGGTGCTTGGCGCGGCCGTCTACAACATCGGCTACCGCGGTGGCTACGGCTGCCCGAGCTACTTCGGCTTCAGCAGCTACAGCCGGCTTGCCCAGGCTTCCTATGGTTACCGCAGCGGTTACACGTCCGTGTCGAGCACTGGCTCGGGGAGTGCGTATGCCCCGCTGGTCCAGACCTTGTACAGCGCTCGCCGCGCCGCGATCAGCCGGATGACCGCCGAGTGCGTGGCACTGGGCGGCCACGGCGTCGTCGGCGTCAGGCTCACCATCGGCAGGTTTCCGGCTGGCGGGCTGGAGTTCAGGGCCATCGGCACCGCGGTGCGCGCGCCACGCTCCAAGCCGGTGCGCCATCCGTTCACTTCCGACCTGTCCGGCCAGGACTTCGCCAAGCTGATCGCCGATGGGGCGGTGCCGGTGGCGCTGGTGCTCGGCATCTCGATCGGCGCCAGGCACGACGACTGGCTGACCCGTAACCAGACCCGCTGGAGCAGCGGCAACACCGAGGTCTCTGGCTACACCGAGCTGGTGAACCTGACCAGGCATGACGCGCGCGACCAGCTCGCCCGCGACGTGCGCGCGCACGGCGCCGATGGCGTGGTCGTGCAGAGCATGGAGATGCGCGTCGGGGAGCAGGAGTGCCCGGCCCAGGAGGGTGCGCGCGACCACCTGGCAGAGGTGACGATCCTCGGCACTGCGATCACTCATTTCGCCAGGTCAAAGAGGTCCGCCGAAGGGCCTAGCCTCGCGGTGCTCTCCCTTGACCCCGAGCGCCGGCGGTCAGCGCGGCGCGGCATGAAGCGCCTTAGCCCCTGACGAAGCGGAAGTAAGCTGGCATGACCGATAGCGCTGCACAACGGAGTCACGTCATGGTGGGTACCCGGTAATGCAGGCGGGCGGGCTGCCGCGGTGATCGCAGAGCGAGTCAGCCGGGACCTCCCGGTTGCCGCGCGCGCCAGGCTGTCCGAGATCGCGGCCAGCGGGACATGGGCGTCGGCGCTCACCGCCGACGAGTTCGCCGCTATCCGATCTGTGGGGTTCGAGCCGGTCGGTCAGGTACTCGGGGCCGCCGTCTACAACGTTGGCTACCCCGGCGGGTCGAGTTGCCCGACCTACGGCTCGCGCGAGGACCGCGCGATGTTGTACGGCGCGGGTCAGCGCAGGCGGATGCAGCCGTTTACCCAGATCTCGGGCTCTGGCATGGGCTCGGCGTTCGGTCCGCTGGTGAACACCATGTATGCGGCCAGGCGCAAGGCGATCGCCCGGATGTCGGCCGAGTGCGAGGCGCTCGGCGGGCACGGCATAGTCGGCGTCGGGCTGAAGTTCGGCCAGTTCCCCGAGGGGGGAATCGAGTTCACGGCCATCGGCACGGCAGTGCGGGCGCCTGGCGGCGTGCGCGTGCCGGCTCCCTTCACCTCCGACCTGTCCGGCCAGGACTTCGCCAAGCTGATCATGACGGGTTACACGCCGGTCTCACTGGTACTCGGCATCTCCATCGGCGTGCGCCATGACGACTGGCTAACCCAGGGCCAGAGCCGGTGGTCCATGGGAAACGTCGAGGTCGGCGGGTACACCGAACTGGTCAACCGGACCCGCCAGGACGCGCGGAACGAGCTGATGCTCAACGTCGGCGAGGTGCATGCCGACGGGGTCGTGATCCAGCACACCGACCTGCGGCTGGGCGAGCAGGAATGCGAGGGTGTCCAGGGAGCTCGCGACCACCGGGCCGAGGTGACGATGATCGGTACGGCCATCGCGCAGTACGCCCGGACCCGGCGGATCGAGCAGCGGGCCAGCCTGGCGATCCTGTCCCTGGACCGCGAGCGGCGCCGGGCGGCGAGAATCGGGGCCGACCTGGGAGAGCGGGGTCATGGCCTGCGCACACCACAGCAGCACGAAGCCGGATCGCAGCAAGACGATAATCAGGAAGCCACTAAAAGCTCGGGCGAGGAGTAGCCATGACGGAGCAGTCCACCGACACCAACGCACTGGGCGTTCCGCAGGATGCGATGCGCCGCCTTGCCGAGCTGCAGCCTGGCAAGGCGGGGTCCATCTTCACCTCCGACCTGACGGTCAACGAGTTCCTGCTCGTGCGCGAGGCAGGCTTCCGCCCGCTGGGACTGGTGCTCGGCAGCTCGATCTACCACGTTGGCTTGCAGGTCGGGCGGTGGAACAAGAACCAGGAGCTGACCGTCCTGTCCCAGGCGATGTACCACGCCAGGGAGCTTGCGATGAGCCGGATGGAGGTCGAGGCCAAGACCCTGGGCGCTGACGGTGTCGTCGGCGTCAGGCTCGACGTGGAGATGAAGGAGTTCGGCGCG
>JASHXW010000363.1 GCA_030043395.1 Streptosporangiaceae bacterium | reverse complement strand
GGATGTGCCGGTGCTTCGGCGCCCTGTCGACGCGCTCCTTCAGCCTGGCCGGGGTCGGCCGGGCCGTGCTGCTGGCCGGCATCGCGGGCCTGGCTATCGTGCCGGTCAGGCAGGACGTGATCCAGGTGAACCTGGCGGGCCAGCTTGAGCTGCTGGCCGGCGCCGCGCTGCTGGCCGGCGCCGCCTGGAGCGCATCCGCGGCCATCGGCGCCAAGCAGGCTGGCCAGGCCCTGGCCGGCCAGGGCGGCACGGAGTTCGCCGAGCAAGCCGCCGCGGCGATTGACGCGACGGACGTACTCGACCGGGCCTCGGCTGTCGTCGGGGGTACCGGGGGCGCCGAGTCGAGGTGGGCGTCATGATCCGGATCCCGCTGTACCTGGCCATCGCCCAGTGGGCGCTGCTCGGCACTCTCGGAGTCCTGGTGGTGGTGATGTTCCGCCAGCTCGGCAGGCTGACAGGCAGCACGGGGAGGTCTGCCGAGCTCGGCCCGGCGATCGGCAGCCAGGCAGCGGCGCTGAGCTATGTCCAACTCGGCTCGGGGTCGGCGGCCATGCAGCTGACGCCAGGAGACGGGCAGCCGTTGCTGCTCGCGTTCGTCGATCCGACCTGCCGGTCGTGCGAGGAACTGGTCAGCGTGCTGGAGGCCATGCGGGCCGCGGGCGAGCTCGACGGGCTGCGGGCGCTGCTGCTGATCTCGGATCCGCCCAGCTACGTGCAGGTCTCCGACGTCTTCAGCTCGACCGAGCTTGAGATCGGGCGCCCGGCAAGCCCAGAGGGCCTGGCTGCCTACCGGGCCTCGGCCACGCCGCTTCTGGTAGCGGTCGACGCCGGGGGGATGGTGCGGGCTGCGGGATCGGTGGTGCGGATCGCCCAGGTGCGCGCCTTTGCCCAGTCGTGCCTGCTGCCGGCGCCGGACCGGGAGCTGGCAGTGGTCCATTCGGCAGTCCGGGAAGTGCACGGCGCGGATGCAGGCTGACCGCGCGCGGGCCGTCGCGGCAGGGAGGGGAATGTGACATGAACTTGCGCAGGCAAAGAGCAGGCACGGACGAGGGGATCGGCGCCCTCAGCGAGCGGGTCGCGCGGCAGGTGAACCGCAGGGACGCGCTGCGCCGCGTCGTGGTCGGCGGCACCACCGGCCTGGCCGCCGTCGCGCTAGGAGCGAGCCCCGCGCAGGCCGCGGACTGCTACTGCGGGCCGACCAGGCGATGCAGCGGCTGCCCGGATGTGGGCTGCCCGTCGGGCCACCAGCTGTGCACGAGCTCGTTCGACAACGGTAACTGCTTCAACTACCAGGGATACCGGTGCGAGTGGCCATCGGGTACCTGGATCGCGTGCATGAACCTTGGCAAGGGCATGGGCTACAAGGTCTGCTACGACTGCATCAGCGCCAGCGGCTGCACCGACTGGTGTACCTGCCTGAGCGACTGCATCTGCTGCCACTGCTCCAGCCCGGCGGACGTGCGGGCGGAGCAGAAGCGGATCCAGCAGGCGCCGCAGCAGTGACCTGGCTGCTGGCTGGCCTGTCCGGGCTGGCGATTGTGCTGGCTGTCGCGAACGGCTACTCCAAGGCGTTCTCGCCTTGAGGCGCCAACTCAGCTGCCTCGCTGGCGGCTTGCCTTCCGGTCGGGAGGCTCTCTACCGCGATGGGCGTTGTCGCCGCCTACACTGTGCCAGCCACGGCAGCCTGGGCACTGATCGGCCTGGTGCTCGCTGCGCTGCCCCTAGCCGGCGCGGCGCTGATCGCGGCGGCCTGCTACGGGGCGTACTACGGCATCACCGAGCTCTGGGGATGGCGTGGCCTGCGGCCGCCCGGCCGCCGCTGGCAGGTACCGCAGACCATGATGATCAACGCCTCGCCGCGACGCCGCATCCTGGTCTGGGGCGCGATCCTTGGCCCAGGCTTCCTGACGCGCAACCCCTACGCGGGATTCGGGCTGCTTCCGCTAGCCCTGGCCGGCGTCGGCGGCGCCCGGGCTGGCGTGGTGACTGGCCTGGTGCTCGGCGCCGCGATCGGTGCCGCGCACGGGTCGGCGCGGGCGCTGGCCCTGCTGCGCGACGTGCGCGAACTCCGGCATGCATCCGCGTCGTCCGAAGGGAACCCGGGCCCGCAGACGCACCTGGACCTGCTGCTGAAGATCGCCTACTGGCGGCGGCTTGATGGCGCCACGCTGCTCGCGGTCGCCGTGATGGCGGCTTTCGCTGCCGCTCGCTACCTGAGGTAATGACCGGTCTGGCTCCCGCAGCCCGGCGCACGACAGTCAACAAGAGTGCACGACAGTCCACGAGGGGGAGAGCAGATGCGAGGAACACGCAAAGGCGCGGCGCTCGCCGGGGTGCTGGCCGCAGCGGTCGCCGGCGCGCTTGGCCCGGTGGCCGTGGCGGCGCCGGCGGCGCAGGCGGCACGAATCGCCCACACCGCCCGTCCGGCCTTCTCGGGCCGGGAGGTGTACCGGATCGACCACGTCAAGCCCGGGCCCAGGCATGCCCGGGTGAAGGCGAGTGGCGCCTTCTCCGCCAGGGGAGTCTTCATCAGGAAGGACGCCGAGCTCAAGTTCCACGGGGGCGTGATCGTGGTCATCCGGCGGCTGCTGAAGACCTCCTACATCGGGCCTAACCTCGCGACCTGCCGATTCAAGATCCTGCAGAGCGGGACATTCCGGGTCACGAGGGCCACTGGGCGCTTCCGCGGCCTGCACGAGGATGGCACGTTCAGCACCACGGTGCGGGCCAGGCTCAACCGCACCGGACCTGACCGGTGCGGCAGCAAGGTCGTCGCCTTCCAGGCGATCACCTACGAGACCGGCACGCTGAGCTAGGCCTCCCAGGCCAGCCGCGCCCAGGCCTGCCGCGCCGCCCAGGCCGGCCGCGCCGCTGAGCGCGGCTGGCCAGGTGCCCTGCCTGCCACCGCGACTACCCTGGTGGATATCGCCTTGCCCGGCGCAGTGCAGGGAAGACCCGGCTAGCCAGAGGAACACCGATGCCCGACCTGTCGCTGCTGCCGCCATCCGCCGTCATCGACGGTGAGGACCTGCGAATCGGCGGGTGCCTGCTCTCGGAGATCGCCAGTGAGTTCGGCACGCCTGCCTACGTGCTCGACGAGCAGGCTCTGCGGGACCGGGCGGCCGAGTACCTGACCGCGCTGACCAGCAGGCACGCAAGCGGACGGGTCTGCTTCGCGGTGAAGGCCTTTCCGTCGGTGTCGATGATCAGGGTGCTCGCCCAGGCAGGGCTGGGCTGCGACGTGGTCGGGGCCGGCGAGCTTGCCTTGGCGCTGGCGGCCGGGGCTGACCCGGCCAGCGTCGTCATGCACGGCAACGCCAAGTCCGACCAGGACATCGCGGCGGCGATCGACGCGCGCATCGGGCACATCGTGGTCGACGGGTTCGATGACATCGACCGGATCGCGCGCCTGGCGCACCAGCGCGTTCCCGTCCTGCTCCGGGTGAGCCCCGGAGTGGAATCGGCCACGCACGCCGCGCTGGCGACCGGCGGCAAGCGGTCCAAGTTCGGGGTGCCGGTCGAGCACGTGCCCGAGGCCATCGCGCGGATGCGCCGGGTCGCCTCGATCGACTTGCGCGGGCTGCACGCCCATATCGGCTCGCAGATCCTGAGCATCGAGCAGTTCGAGGCGGCTGTGGCCGCGCTGGCCAGCCTGGAGCGGTTCGAGGTGTACGACTTCGGCGGCGGGCTTGGCGTCCGCTACGAGCACGAGGACGTGGCGCCGCCAGTGCAGGAGTATGCCGAACGGCTCGTCGCGGCCGCGCACAAGCACCTGGGCGAGGACATCGAGATCCTGATCGAGCCCGGGCGTTCGATGGTGGCCAGGGCCGGGCTGACGCTGTACCGGGTCGTCACGATCAAGCGCGCCGGGAAGCTGCACGTGGCCGTGGATGGCGGCATGGGCGACAGCCTGGAGTTCTCGCTGTACGGGCAGCGGTACACGCCGATGGTCGTCGGCCGGTGGGAGGCTCAGCCGGTGCTGGCCGACCTGGTCGGGCGGCACTGCGAGTCGGGCGACGTGATCACCCCCGACGTCGAGCTCGCGACCCCGAGCATCGGCGACCTCGTCGTGGTACCCGTCACCGGTGCCTACTGCTTCACGATGTCCAACAACTACAACGCCGCGCTCAGGCCGCCCGTGATCTACTGCGCGGACGGGAAAGCCAGGGTCGGCGTGCGCAGGGAGACCTTCGGCGACCTGCTTGCCAGGGAAGCTGATCCAGGCACCGCGGCGACGTCCGGCTTCGCGGCGATGGGGTCGGCGACCTCAGGCCGCTAGGCAGTCAGCTGCTGGCAGCCTGATCGGCGGCGAGCTGGAGGAAGGCGCTCACCCGTCCCAGGGTCTCCGAGACCGCGTGGCCGGCGAGCTCACTTTGATACGCGCGGTACCTGGACTCCTCCCACGCCTGGCTGCGCGGCGGTAGCTCGGAGAGCGCGGGCTCAGGCACCGAAGTCCACCGCCAGTTCTCGATCTCGTACTTGCCAGCGCTCTGGCAGCACTCGCCAGTCGCGAGCGCGATGAAGTCGACGTGATCGATCTGGACGCCCATCCGGTTCCTGACGAAACGCAGCCCCGCGAGCGTGTCCTCGATGAGCTGGCGCTCGTCCGGGT
Organism: Streptosporangiaceae bacterium; assembly: GCA_030043395.1. The sequence goes on along the minus strand of JASHXW010000363.1, from coordinate 6,598 downwards.
CGCGGCCGGCCAGGACCGAGTCATAAGCATCCGGGTGATAGCGCACGAGCGTGCCGTCGACGATGGTCACCCACCACACCGCTTCGCTGATCACGGCGAACGCGCGAGCCCGGTCCGTCGCCCGAACCTTAGGGAGCCGTCCGGTGGCGTCCTTCATGGCCGTGACCGACCAGTCAAGCGCGCTGCCCTCGGACGCCCGGTCGCCGGAGTTCTCGCGGTTCCATGTCACCCGGCAGCGCGCGGAGCAGAACCTGGCGTGCTCGCGGCGCGGCGCGAACTCCTGGCCGCACTGCTCGCAGGTCCTCGTGTCCAGCACGAAGTCATGTTACGCGTAACAAGTGAACTGAACGTTACGCCCTAGTTGCGCTGGGCAGGTCATTGCGGCAAGAGTTCGTGCTGGCAGCGACACGTAACTGCCAAGTCCTTCCGCCGCCGGCGGCTCGATCAGGTCTGCATCGCCTTGGCGTTCTCCGCCTTGGCGCTCTCCGCTGCCGCGCGCTCCTTGACCAGGTCGGTACCGCCGTGGCGCAGCGCCAGGATCGCGGCGATCACCAGCACCGACGCGGCCATGGCGAAGACGATCACGAGGCCGTGGTGGAACGGGCCGGAGATCAGGCTCGGGAAGAACTGCCTGCCGATCAGCACGTGCCTGCTGTGCGCGGGCAGGTGAGCCAGCACGCCCGTCGGGGCCAGCAGGGTGTGCACCGGGTTATAGCCGAGGAAGGCGGAGAACAGGCTGCCCACGGGCGGCAGCGACCCGATCTGATGCGCGATCGGCAGTGGCACTCCCTGCCGGTGCAGCCCGCTGGTCAGCGTGGTCGGCAGGGTGGACGCCAGGCCGGCGATCATCAGCGAGAAGAAGATGCCGATGGACAGGACGAAGCCGGAGTTGGTGAACGTGGCGAGCATGCCGGAAGCTGCGCCGCGCTGGTTGGGCGGCACGCTGTTCATCACCGCTGCCGCATTCGGCGCGGAGAACAGGCCCATGCCAGCTCCGGACAGGAAGATCAGCGCCGCGAACCAGCCGTAGCTGAAGTCCACCGGGAGGAAGATCAGCCCGACAAACGCGGCAGCCGACAAGAGCAGGCCGCCAGAGGCGAAGAACCGCGCGCCGAACTTGTCCGACAGGTACCCCGACAGCGGCCCCGCGATCAGGAACCCGCCGGTCAGCGGAAGCAGGTAGATGCCCGACCACAGCGGCGTGTCGATGAACGCGTACCCGTGCAGCACCAGCCAGATGCCCTGCAGCCAGATGATCAGCATGAACTGCATGCCGCCGCGCGAGATCGACGCGAGCAGCGCCGCCGACGCCCCGGTGGAGAAGGACCTGATCTTCAGCAGCCGCAGGTCGAACATCGGCTTGTCAACGCGCAGCTCGATGAAGCAGAACAACACGAGCAGCGCCACGCCGCCGATCAGGCCGGTGAGCACCGTCGGGCTGGTCCAGCCCATCGAGTGCCCGCCGTAGGGCTGGATGCCGTACGTGATGCCGGTAAGCAGCGCGATCAGGCCGACGGCGAAGGTGATGTTGCCCAGCCAGTCGATCTTCGCTGGTGTCCTGGCGCCGATCTCGCGCAGGCTCAGGTATGACCAGATCGCGCCGCCGATGCCGATCGGGACCGAGACGAGGAACACCAGGCGCCAGTCGATCGCCGCCAGGATGCCGCCCAGGATCAGGCCGATGAACTGGCCGGAGATGCCGGCCACCTGATTGATGCCCATCGCCATGCCGCGCTGGTTGAACGGGAACGCGTCGGTCAGGATGGCGGGGGAGTTGGCCATCAGCATCGCGCCGCCCACGGCCTGCAGGATTCGCCAGCCGATCAGCCACAGCGCGCCAGCCGGGCCCTTGTACGGGTCGAACGGCAGCATCAGCGCGCCGAGCGCGAAGACCGTGAAGCCAATGTTGTACATCCTGACCCGGCCGAAGATGTCGCCCAGGCGCCCGAGCGTCACGACCAGGACGGCGGAGACCACCAGGTAGCCCATCAGCATCCACAGCAGGTAGCTGACGTTGCTCGAGGTGAGCGGATCCAGGTGGATGCCGCGGAAGATCGCAGGCAGCGAGATGATCACGATCGAGGCGTTGACCGTCGCCGCGAGCATGCCGAGCGTGGTGTTGGACAGCGCCACCCACTTGTAATGCGCTCCGCGTATCCCGCGCTTGCCGTCGTCGGTCAACTCGGTGGCCGAGGCAATCCCCCCGCCCTCGTCGCCATGCCTGGGATCTCTGGTAGCCACGAACGCAACGCCTCACTGGTGCATCTAGTAGTCGGTGACAGTCTGAACCGGCAGCCAGCCTAACTTATTTCCTTCGCTAACTATATTTCGCGGGCTGATGCCCTCCGGACGCCTGCGGTTTACCTTGCCCGATCTTCGCCGGATGGCTGACCTGCGGCGTCGGCTGGCCCGGCGCGCAGGTACTGCGCCCAGGTCAGCCGGCCATCGCGGTGGTCTGGGCAGGTGTTGCGGCCCTGAACGAAGCCCCGGTACGTGCTGCCGCGCCAGCGCAGGTTTGCCACGACCCTGGGCCCGCCGCGCTGCGCCCGCCACTCGTCGAGCATCTGCCTGGCAGTGAGAATCTCAGGGCCGCCGAAGTCGGGTGCCAGGCCGGCCGGCTCGGCGTCGAGCAGGTAGGCCGCCCTGCTCGCCGCCTCGGCAGCGGCAACGCTCTGGAACACCAGGTTCAGCGGCAGCAACGTGACGGGCGGCTTGGTGGCATAGCGCAGCACCATGGCGATCAGCTCGTGGAACTGGGTTGAGCGCAGGATCGTGTATGGCACGCCGCTCGCCTGGATTAGCCCTTCGCAGGCCAGCTTGGACTTGTAGTAGCCGTACGGGATCGCGTCGATGCCGACGATCGAGATGTAGAGCAGGTGGCGGACGCCGGAGATCGCGGCGAGCAGCTGCCTGGTCTGCTCGGGATCGTGCCGGCCGATACCCCTGGCCGACCGCGTGTCCGATGCCGCGTGCACCACGAGGTCGGCGCCCTGGGCCGCTTGGATCACCCCGGCGCCCGTCGTCAGGTTCCCGGTGTGAGTGCCTGCGCCCGCACGGCGCGACAGCACCCGTACCTCATGCCCGCGTTCAGCGAGCACCGGCACGAGCTTGCTCCCGAAGGTGCCCGTGCCGCCGGTCACTAGCACCACGCCCATGGTCTTCAGTATGGATCGCTGGTGGCCCGCGTGACCTGACCGGGACGATGCCCTCGGGTTAGCCTGGGTCCATGACTGCTGTGAGCGAGCGCGCGGGTGCGGCACAAGGTGCGGGGCCCGTGGATTTCGAGACCTACGGCGACTACGGGGCGTACAAGCGGCCGGCCGGAGCGAAGCCGCCAGCTCAGTTCGTCCGGGCTCCGTACCCGTTCCGCGGCCGGATCACCGCCGACGGGTCGAGCGGCTATCCGGCGCAAGCAGGCCGCTATCACTTGTACATCTCGTGGGCGTGTCCCTGGGCCCAGCGCTCCGCGATCGTCCGCAGGCTGCTTGGCCTGCAGGAGGTCATCTCGCTGAGCGTCGTCGACCCGATCAGGGACGGCCGCGGCTGGGCGTTCCGCGAGGGCCCTGGGCTGAGCCTGGACCCGGTGAACGGCTTTGCCTTCATGCGGGACGCCTACGAGGCGACCGAGCCGGGGTACGAGGGGCACATCTCGGTGCCCGTCCTGTGGGACAAGCAGGACGGCCGGATCGTCAGCAACAACTTCCCCGACATCACCATCGACCTGGACACCCAGTTCGGCCAGTGGGCCGATCAGGCGGTCGACCTGTACCCGGAGCGGCTGCGCGGCGAGATCGACGAGATCAACGCCGTGGTATACGAGCGGGTGAACAACGGGGTTTACCGGTGCGGCTTCGCGGCCTCGCAAGAGGCGTACCACGAGGCGCTGGTTCCGCTCTTCCGGACGCTGGACGAGCTGGAGGAGCGGCTGACCAGCCGCCGCTACCTGGTCGGCGACGCGCTGACCGAGGCCGACGTGCGGCTCTGGGTCACGCTGGCCAGGTTCGACTCGGTCTACTACTCGCACTTCAAGACCAGCATCCGGCGGCTGACCGACTACCCGGCCTTGTGGGGCTACGCGCGCGACCTGTACAGCCGGCCAGCCTTCCGTGAGACCACGAGCTTCGACCACATCAAGCGGCACTACTTCATGACCCACTCGCACCTGAACCCGAGCCGCATCGTCCCCGAAGGACCCCTGCTTGACTGGGACAGCCCGCACGGCCGCGAGGTGCTCGACTGACGCGACCCCGCCGCCGGGCTAGTTGAGGTGACGCTGCCAGTCGCGTGGCACCTTGCCGGCCGGCCCAGGGGTCGGCTGGTCCAGCGGATGATGCTCAGGCGGCGCGAGATCCGGGCCGTCGGCGAACTGCTGGCTCTCGTAATCCCAGTACCAGTCCTCGCCTGGCTCATAGCTGCGGATGATGGGGTGCCCGGTGCTGGCCGCGTGCGCGCTCGCGTGCTGCGACGGCGAGGTGTCGCAGCAGCCAATGTGCCCGCACTCGGCGCATCGGCGCAGGTGGAACCACCAGCCGTCGGAGTCCAGGCACTCGACGCAGCCTGGCCCGCTCGGCGGGACACTCGGATCGACATGCATGCTGGCCGTCATCGGCGCAGCCTCCCTTGCTCGTCGGCTCTAGCGCTACTGCCCTTCGTACCCCGAGCCGGGCGACGAGCCCACGCCGGCCGGCTCCAGGCACGCTGGCGGCAGCGTGAACCAGCGCAGGGCCTCGAATTGTTCCTCAAGCCCGGTCGGGCCGTCGGTGACCTCATCTGACCTGGCCGCCATGAGCTCGGCTGCCTCGCTCAGGTAGCCGGCGAGCGCGTCCTCGCCAGCTTGCGCCCGGCGCGTCGGCGCGGTCAGGTTGCCGTCGAGGTCATAGCGCAGGTCGGCTAGGCGCAGCGGCGGCCGAGGGCTCGTTCCGCGGTGGCTCCACAGCCCGCTCTCCGGATCGAACCGGTAGTCGCCGAGGAGCCGGTGCCCGCCGGTCGCGATCGCGATTACCGCCGCGATGAGGTAATCGGCCACGGTGTCGGAAATGAAGTAGTTGAAGTTGATCCGGGTCCAGCCAGGCTTGATGCCGCCGCAACCGTGCCCGACCTGGTTCCGGAACGCAACCGACCTCGCTGAATCGATCGCCAGCAGGCGATGCCCGTAGGGGCCGGCGCAGAAACAGCCGCCACGCGACTGGATGCCGAAGAGGTCATTGAGCAGCGCCACGACATAGTTGTGGTGCAGGTAGCGCTCGCCGTGCCTGATCCGCAGCGAGACGATCGACAGCCGCCTGGCCTGCGGATTGCCGAGCACCTCGATGCGGGGGTGCTCCGACCAGCGCTCCATCGCGCGCTTCCACAGCCGTTCCTCGCTGGCCCGGATCACCTCGGTGCCAACCGCCTCCTTAAGGGCGAAGACAAGCCCAGCCCTGATCGACTCCACGATGGCCGGCGTCCCGCCCTCCTCCCGTGCGACCGGGTCGTCCAGGTAGCGGTGGCCGATCGGGTCGACGAACGCGACGGTGCCGCCGCCCGGGACGGTCGGCACGTGGTTGCGCACGAGCTCGCTGCGGATGACGAGGACTCCAGGGGTCTGCGGCCCGCCGACGAACTTGTGCGGCGAGAGGAACACGGCGTCCTTGTGATCTCCGGCACCAGGCTCGGACTCGCCCACCCTGATCGGCACGTACGGCGCGGCAGCGGCGTAGTCCCACATCGACAGGGCGCCGTGGGAGTGCAGCAACGCGGCAATCGCGTCAGCGTCGGACAAGATGCCGGTCACGTTGGAGGCGGCGGAGAAACTGCCGATCAGCAGCGGCCGGCCGGCGTACTTCGTGAGCTGGGCGTCCAGTTCGTCGAGATCCACGTGACCGTCCGCGTTCGCCCCGATCGGGACCACGTCGGCGATCGACTCGCGCCATGGCAGCTCGTTGGAGTGGTGCTCGTACGGGCCGACGAACACGACCGGGCGCTGCTGCGGCGGGATGGCCGCACTCAGGTCGAATCGCTCGTCCAGTCCGGACGGTATGCGCAGCTCGAGTATCCCGATCAGCTTGCTGACCGCTGCCGTCGCACCGGACCCGCAGAAGATCACCAGGTCGTCCATCGAGCCGCCGACCGCGTCGCGGATGATCCGGCGGGCGTCCTCACGCAGTCGGCCGGTGGCCAGGCCGGTGCCCGAGCTCTCAGTGTGAGTGTTCGCGTAGGTCGGCAGTATCTGCTCGCGGATCACGTCCTCGATGAAGTCAAGCGAGCGTCCCGATGCCGTGTAGTCGGCGTAGGTGATCCGCCGCGGCCCGTACGGACCGTCGAGCACCTCGCCTTCGCCGATGATCCCGTTCCTGATCCGCTCAAGCAGCGTGGTCACCGGTTACTCCGATCATGGTTCATGACTGTGCGGTCCTCGCAGGTCAGGTCGATGGTAGCGGCGGGCGAACACGCCGCAAACCCCGGCAAGCAGGCGCCGCGGGACGCGAAAGCCGCCATCAGCTCGCGCTCAGGCGACACTTCGGCGGCCGCCGTTACGTTGGTGGCTCAGGATTGACGGCATGACGGCGGAGAACCTCGCCGGCGTGGCGGCACTGCTCGCCGACCGCAGCCGGGCATC
>JASHXW010000362.1 GCA_030043395.1 Streptosporangiaceae bacterium | reverse complement strand
GGCCGAATGCCGCCTTGCCGAGCAAGCCGACGCGCTACCCGGCTGGCTGTCGAGCGGGCAGCGTCAGGCCCTGCAACTAGCCGCCGTCCTGGTCCGGCCCAGGCGGCTGCTGATCCTGGACGAGCCCGAGCAGCGCCTTGATCCCGGTGCCCGCCGCTGGCTTGGCGAAGTGCTGGTGCGAGAGAAGGCCAAGGGCGCGGCACTGCTTCTCGCCACCCACCACGTCGAGCTTGCCGAGGCAGTGGCCGACGAGGCGATCGTGCTGCAAGACGGCGCTGTGATCGCACGGGGTACGCCCGAGCAGGCCCTGGCCACCATGCGATGACCCCGTGACACCCGCCGCCATGCCCACCTCGTCGGCCATCGAGGTTCCGCAGAGTACCCAGGACACGATCGGCTTGCTGCGCGAGCTGCAGCGCGGCCACGTGCGCAAGCAGGCGACCAGCGTGGCCTACTGGCTGTATCTCGGCGCGCTGACGTTCTTCGTCTACGGTGGCTGGCTCGTCGCCACGGTCGTGCGCGCGCTGCGCCATCCGCGACCCCTGCCGATCGGGACCGCGGCCGTGCTGCGGGCCGCCCCGGAGGGCTTGTGCGCGCTGGCGCTTCTCGTGCTGGTGGCGTTGCTGTGGGATGCGCGCTGGCGCGGTCCGGTGACGGTCAGCCAGCCGACGGCCGACTGGCTGCTTGACACTCCCGTGCGGCGGGAGCGGCTGCTGCGGCCGCGATACCGGAGCTCGCTGCTGATCCGCGTGCTGGCCGGCGCGGCGGCCGGGCTGGTGCCGTCCGCGCTGCTCTTCACCGCCGGCCTCGGCGGCCGCGGTGGCAGCCACGCCCCGCGGCTGATTGCCGTCGCGATCCTGAGCACGGCGCTGCTCGCCGGGCTCGGCACTGGTCTCGCCGCGCTTGCCGAGACCCGATCCGGCTGGCTTTCATCCCGGAGGGTAGTCCCGGCTGCTGTGCTCGCAGCGCTGGCGCTCGTCGTCGTCGCGACGTTCGCGGCAGTCCTGCCCGTGCCCGGGCTTATCGGCACCGTGCTGTTGTGGTCCGGCCCGTGGGGGTGGGCAGCGCAGGGACTGATAGCGCTCTCTGGTGGCGACGCGCCACTCTGGCCGGTGGCCCTGGCCTTGCTCGCCGCGACGGCCGCGGTCGCGATGATTGCCGGGGACAGGGCAGCGGCCAGCGTCCCGGCGAGCACCCTGCGAGCCCGGGCTCGCACTCTCGGCAGCATGTCGGCGGCAGTGGCCAACCTCGACACGCGCCGGGTGGCGACCGCCTACCAGGCGGTGACAGGCGGCTACGGTCGCGTCGGGTTCAGGCTGAGGCCGCCGCTGCGCAAGGAACTGGTGCTGCCATGGCGTGACCTGGTCGCGGTCGGGCGCGCGCCAGCCCGGCTGGCATGGGCGGCCGCGCTGTCGCTGGCAGCGGCAGGACTCGGCGCGCTCGCGGTGCACGCACCGCACTCGGCGCTGCTGCCGCTGGCCGGCGCCCTCAGCCTCGGCTACATGGCCGCGGCGAGCCTGTGCGAGGGCGCCCGGCTGGACGCAGACGACGCCAGGCGATCCAGCCAGCTTCCGTTCCGGTACGACAGCCTGGTCTGGTGGCACGCGATCATCCCGTGCCTGCTGCTGGCCGTCTTCGGCGGGCTCCCGGCAGCCGCGCTGGCGATAGCAGCAGGCAAGGCGCGGCTGCTGCCCGTCGTGGCGGCCGCGATCCTCGTGCTGACCGCCGGCGCGCTGGTCAACACCTTCCGCGCGCCCTTCGCGCCCGAAGCGCTGGCGCAGGGCTTCGAGACGCCCTTCGGCAGCACCGCCAGCATTCTGGCCGTGATCTGGTACACCACGGGCCCGATCCTTTCGGTCGGCCCGCTTATCTGGCTGAGCTACCACGCCATCTCCACCTTGAGCGCGGGCGCGATCACCGTAGCTGTCGTCTTGTCGCTGGGCCTGGCGGGCTGGCTCGGGAGCTTCGCAGCGCGCCGGGCCAGGCGCCTGCGGTCCTCCTGAGGCCTGGCCACGCCACGCTGCTGCCCGCAACTGACATTGTCGGTGGTTCGGCTTACCATGCGGCCATGCCGACAACCCTCAGCCTGAACGACCACCTCTGCGGATTGTCCGCCAGCGGCGCCGCGTTCCGGGAGGCGGCCGCGACGGCCGGCCTGGACGCGAAGGTCGCCACCTGCCCGGCCTGGGATGTCACCAAGCTGGTGACCCATCAGGGCAAGGTGCACCGGTGGGCGGCGGCGAACCTGCGCGGCGAGACCGACCACGACCGCGCAGCCTCGGTCGCCCAGGCTGAGGCCGCCCCTGACCTGCTCGCCTGGTTCAGCGACGGCCTGGCGGACCTCAGCGACACGCTGCGCGCCGTTCCCGACGACGTCGTCGCGAAGGTCTTCTTGAAGGACGCGCCTCCGCCACGCCAGTTCTGGGCGCGCCGCCAGTGCCACGAGACGACGATTCACTCAGTGGACGCACTGTCCGCTGCGCTCGGGCGCTGGCCCGCCGCGTCGGATACCGCGATCGATTCGCAGCTTGCTGCCGATGGCATCGACGAGCTCCTGACTGGCTTCATCACCCGGGGGAAGGGCACGCTGCACGCGGACGAGCCATACACGATCCTGGTCAGGACCGGCGACACGGGCCATGCCTGGAGCGTGCGGATCAGCGACGGCCCGATCGTGACGGCAACGGGCGAGAGCGGCCGGCCAGACGCGGTGTTCTCGGGCAGTGCCGTGCAGCTGTACCTGAGCCTGTGGAACCGCGCGGACGAGATCACCGCAGACGGACGGCAGGGCGTGCTCAGCGAGTGGCGGTCGCACGTCAACATCTAGTCGCGGTCGGAGCATCGGCAGCCTGAGCGGGTTCCAGGCTGACCTTGGGCAGCCAGTTCAGCCAGGCAGGCATCCGCCAGTTCCGG
>JASHXW010000361.1 GCA_030043395.1 Streptosporangiaceae bacterium | reverse complement strand
CATTGCGCAGCGTCCGCAGCACGTGGCGGACGCCGTCCTCGCCGGCCAGTCCGAGAGCGTAGGCATACGGCCGGGCGATCAGCACGGCTTTCGCGCCAAGGGCAATCGCCTTGATCATGTCCGCCCCGCCGCGGATCCCCCCGTCGAACAGGACCTCCAGCTGCGAGCCGACCGCAGCGGCGATGGACGGCAGCGTGTCCAGGGCGCCTACGGCGCCGTCGACCTGACGGCCGCCGTGGTTGGAGACCACGAGGCCGTCCATTCCGGCATCGACGCAACGCTTCGCGTCAGCGACCGACTGGATCCCCTTCAGGACGATCGGCCCGTCCCAGTGCTCCCGCAGGAATGGCAGGTCGTCCCAGGTAAGGGACAAGTCGCCGAATATGGAGGCCCGGTACCGGATCGCGGCGTCCAGGTCCTCGTCCACCGGCTTGGCGAGCTTGGCCTGGAACGCGGGGTCGGAGAAGTAGTTCTGGAGCCCGAGCGACTTGAGGTAGGGCAGGTTCGAGTTGTCCAGGTCGGCCGGGCGCCAGCCAAGCATCCTGGTATCCAGGGTGAGCACGAGCACCGTGTAACCGGCCGCACTCGCGCGGGTCAGCAGGCTGACGGCAACATCCCGGTCGCTTGGCCAGTACAGCTGGAACCAGCGCGGGCCGTCTCCGTCTGCTTTCGCGACCTCCTCCATCGCCACCGAGGAGGTCGTCGACAAGATCAGGGGAACGCCGAGGCCACCGGCCGCTCGCGCGACCGCCAGCTCGCCATTCTCGTGCAGGATCTTCATCGTGCCGACCGGGCCGATCAGCAGTGGTGCGACGAGCCTGGTTCCGAGCACCGTGCTCGCATACGACGGCGCGCTCACGTCGGTGAGCATCCGGGGCACGATGCGCCACCGGCGGAACGCGGCGGCGTTCTCCGCGACGGTGTCGCCCCGCCCTGCGCCGCCGCAGATGTACGCGAAGGCCTCCGCAGTGAGGCGATCCCGGGCCAGGTCCTCAAGGTCACAGAGGTTAGTCGGCAGGATGGGCGCGGTTCCGCCAGATCCTTGCTGGTAGATCTCGTCCTGATAAGTCTCAAGTGGCTGGCTCACCCCGGCAATCTACTGTGGCGACGCCCAGGTACGCAGGTCAGCCGGTCTGCCAGCAGGCAGAGCGCGGCACAATGCAGTCATGCCACGCGCCAACGAGGAAGTCGCCGACCTGCTGCAGGAGTACGCGGACTTGCTGCAGATCACCGGCGGCGACCAGTTCCGCTCGCGCAATTACGAGAAGGCCGCCAAGTCAGTCGCCGGCTACAGCAACGACATCGCTGAGCTGGACGAGGCTGGCCTGCGGCGGATTCCCGGCGTCGGCACCTCCATAGCAACCAAGATCATCGAGTACCGGCAGACCGGCACGGTCAAGGCGCTCGATGAGCTGCGGGCCAAGATCCCCGACGGCGTCAGGGAGCTGACCAAGATTCCGGCGCTCGGGCCCAAGCGCGCTCTGCTGCTGCACCGCGAGCTCGGCATCAGCTCGGTCGCCGACCTGGCCGAGGCAATCGACGAGGGCAAGCTGCGCGATCTGCGCGGATTCGGGCCGAAGAGCGAGGAGAAGCTGAAGCGCGGCATCGAGCTGTCGCGCAGCCTCGGTCAGCGGGTGCCGGTGAACGTCGCGGCCGACGTGGCTGATCGGATCGTGGCCGCGATCAGCGCGGTCCCGGGCTGCGAGCGCTGCGAATACGCCGGCTCGCTGCGACGGTTCAAGGAGACAATCGGCGACGTCGACGTCCTGGCTGCGGCCAACGATTCGGGCCCGTTGATGGAGAAGATCACGCAGCTTCCGGGGGTCACGGACGTCATCGCGCGGGGCGACACCAAGACGTCGGTGCGCATCAGCACCGGGCACCCGGCCCAGGGCGGGAGCATCCAGGTCGACCTGCGGGTAGTGCCGCTGTCCTGCTGGGGCGCCGCGCTGCAGTACTTCACCGGCTCGCAGGCGCACAACGTAGCGACACGCGAGATCGCGGTCCGCAAGAAGCTGAAGCTCTCCGAGTACGGGCTGTTCGACGCCAAGAGCGGCGACCTGATCGTGAGCGAGACCGAGGAAGAGGTCTACCGCCGGATCGGCATGCAGTGGGTGCCGCCGCCGCTGCGTGAGCACACTGGCGAGGTGCAGGCCGCCCTGCGCAACGAATTGCCGCAACTCGTTCAGCTCGCCGACATCCGCGGCGACCTGCACACGCATACCAACCTGACCGACGGGGTCGGCACGCTCGCCGAGATGGTGGCCGCGGCACGGAGCCACGGATACGACTACTTCGCGGTCACCGACCATGCACCGAACCTGTTCATGCAGCGGATGACGCTGGAGAAGATGCTTGCGCAGCGCAGCCAGCTTCGCGAACTCGCCGGAGCGCAGGCCGGTGCCAGGCAGCGCAAGATGGAGTTGCTTCACGGCACCGAACTGAACATCGCACCCGACGGCACGGTCGACTGGCCTGAGGACATCCTGGCCGGGTTCGACCTCTGCGTCGCCTCGGTGCACTCGCACTTCGACCAGCCACGAGCCGAGATGACCAGGCGGTTCCTGCGCGCTTGCGAGAACCCGATGGTGAATATCATCGGCCACCCGAGCACCAGGAAGGTCGGTAAGCGGCCGCCGGTCGACGTGGATTGGGCGGAGCTGTTCAGGGCCTGCGCCCGGACCGGCACGGCACTGGAGGTCAACTCGCATCCGGATCGGCTCGACCTGCCCTGGGAGCACATCAAGGCAGCTAGGGACGCCGGCGTGAAGTTCTCGATCGACACGGACTCCCATGCCGCCGGGCACATGGACTTCCTGAAGTACGGCGTCGGTACAGCACAGCGCGGCTGGCTGACGCCGGACGACGTGATCAACACCTGGCCGCTGCCGAAGCTGCGGGAGTTCCTGGCCAAGAGCGGCTGATTTCCGGCAAGCCTCAAGCAGCCTCGGTCAGGCGAAGCGGCCGCGCACCACAACGATGGCTCTGCGCTGTTGTCAGGACAACAGC